>NZ_JASJFF010000976.1:0-1669 GCF_030065435.1 Microcystis sp. M53603_WE2 | reverse complement strand
TAACTGATAACTGATAACTGATAACTGATAACTGATAACTGATAACTGATAACTGATAACTGATAACTGATAACTGATAACTGATAACTGATAACTGAATATATGCCACAATTAGTTAATTATTATGATGTTTTAGGAGTATCTCGCACGGCTACTGGTGACGAGATCAAAAAGGCTTTTCGACGACTGGCGCGTCAATATCATCCTGATGTTAATCCGGGGGATAAATCGGCCGAAGAAAAGTTTAAAGATATTAATGAAGCTTATGATGTTCTCTCCGATGAAGAAAAACGGGTTGAGTATAATCGTTCCTTGACAGGAAATAAACGCCGCGGGATACGTCCGGGGGAAAAAGCGAATAGTAACGGTAATGGAAAAATCCCCCGTACAGAACAGGATTTATGGAAGTTTAGAGATTTTAATAACCTTAATACTAAGCGCGCTAAAATTGCCTCCTCTCCCCGTTTAACTCGTCGAGATGTGGAAGCAAAATTAACTTTACCTTTAGAGAAAGCCTATCAAGGTGGCAGACAAAGAATTCGTCTGGAAGATGGTAGATCAATAGAGGTTGATATGCCGGCAGCTATGATCGATGGTCAGAAAATTCGTCTCAAAGGTCAGGGTATTGAAGGGGGTGATTTATATTTAAAAATAACTATCGCTAGGCATCCTTTTTTTAGGATTCAAGGTTCTGATATTGTCTGTCAAGTACCGATTACTCCTAGCGAGGCAATTGTGGGCGGTTTTGTGGAAATTCCTACCATTGACGGGTTAGTTAAAATGATGATTCCTAAGGGAGTAAAAAGTGGTCAAAGATTACGTTTGGCTAACAAAGGTTATCCCACTTCCCAAGGAGAAAGGGGCGATCAATTAGTGGAAATTCTCTTAGTTAATCCTCCCAATCCTAGCCCTGAAGAATTAGAACTTTATCAAAAAATACGGGCGATTGAAACTTTTAACCCTCGTCAAGGTTTATAAAGATTATGCTAGGTGGGTTACGGCAAATTTGAAATTTTTTGTCAAAAACATAACTTGTTCTTGCCTAACCCACCCTACACCTAACCCTTAATTCCTGTCTTTTTATGATCAATATAATTGACACAATTAAACCTTTTTATCCTCTAGCTTTCAAGGCTATTCGGGGCAATTTAGAAGGAACACAAAAACAATTATTAAATACTCTGCAAAAAATCGATCGCTCGCGGGGGGAATTTTGGGGACAATGGTTAATCTCACAATTATCAGAATCCCTCAGTTTTAGCGATTCTCGCCTATCTCAAAGCCTCTGGGGGTTAAATTTCCCCAATCCCGTCGGATTGGCGGCAGGATTCGATAAAGACGGTTTAGGGGCAGGACTTTGGCATAATTTCGGCTTTGGTTTTGCCGAGGTGGGTGCTGTCACCCTAGAAGGGCAACCGGGCAACCCAAAACCGAGATTATTTCGTTTACCGGAAGATTTGGCCGGATTAAACCGTATGGGGGCAAATAACCTCGGTGCGCCGGTTCTAGCGGCAACTCTCCAACAATCTTGGCAACGACAACCCCGACAGATTCCCATCGGTATTAACCTCTGTAAATCGAAAAATACGCCCCTAGAAAAGGCCCCGGAGGACTATTTAGGCAGTTTTCGCTATTTATTCCCCCATGCCGATTATTTTGTCGTTAATGT
>NZ_JASJFF010000635.1:0-1021 GCF_030065435.1 Microcystis sp. M53603_WE2 | reverse complement strand
AGTAGCTGGTTATAATTAAATTAAAAATGGATTTTAGGTTCGATCCCCCCTGCCCCCCTTGATAAGGGGGGTGCCGATAGGCGGGGGGATCCCCCCTGCCCCCCTTGATAAGGGGGGTGTCTGACAACTTTTAACGCCTACCTACTTAATTGGTCGGACAAATTTCTTGTCTTTATTCCCTGACCCCTAGTTTAAGAGAATTGAGGGCCGCTGACAGCTTCAGGCTATATCCTAAAATTAGGGATAAAGTGACAGTAGGAGGCGAACCGATGATCTATCACATCACTACAGAAAGAGGTTGGCAAATAGCTCGTGAAATGGGGGAATATCGGGCGTATTCCCTAAAAAATGAGGGATTTATCCATTGCTCCACCTTAGAACAAATTCCGAAAGTTGTGGCCGCTTTTTATCAAAATCAGCCAGACTTGCTGGTTTTAGCCATTTCTCCTGAACAATTGCAGTCCCCGGTGAAATGGGAGCAGCCCCAGCATCCTAACCCAGAAAATGCAACTCTAGAGCTAGAAAAAGAGACCTTTCCCCATATTTACGGTGCTATCAACCTAGAATCGGTAGTTTTTGTCAAACCCCTAGAGGAGTTGCTCAATTCCTAAGTAGGGATGCACAATTATTTGTAGGATGGGTTAGCGGTAGCGTAACATGAGCGGGCGTTGGGTTTCATGCTTCAACCCAACCTACGTTCATCTAGAAAAAGAGACCTTTCCCCATATTTACGGTGCTATCAACCTAGAATCGGTAGTTTTTGTCAAACCCTTACAGGATTTGCTCAATTCCTAGAACTAAATCATCTAACTCTTGGTAATCGGGGAGAGTAGTATCAATGCTCAACCCGCGCCGAATCACAAGGCGATCCCACTGTGGTCGCGATAATAGCTCGCTAAAGTAGCGAGCCTTGAAAATTAACAAATTTGCCTCTAGACCCGTCTTAATGCGCCCTAAATGGGGCAATCCGAGCAGATTGGCTGGGGTGAGGGTGACACTATTTACCCAGTCAGCGTAGGGT
>NZ_JASJFF010000431.1:0-3304 GCF_030065435.1 Microcystis sp. M53603_WE2 | reverse complement strand
CCCTATGTGGTTGCGGTGTCAATCTGCCGGAAGGATGGGTTTTACAGGAAATTTTCGAGGATTGGTTAATTGATGATCCCGATGGTCAACCCATCGAAACTTTTCGCCGAGTTCGCGATGAAATTAAGGCTAAAGTTGTCGGATTAATTGAACAGTTAAGTAGGTAGTTGTTAAAAGTTTTCAGATCCCCACCTTATCAAGGAGTTTGGGTAGGGTTGATTCATGAATCAACCCTACTATGAATCAACTCTACTATGAATCAACCCTAGGAGGGGCAGGGGGGATCAGAGGCAAAATCTATTTTTAATTTAATTATAACTACTTACTTAAGTTAATTTCTCCCAAATTTTTGCGGCTCTCTTATCGTTTGTGTGATCGATTTTAGCGATCAAATCTGTCTTCCTCTCTCTGTCCTTTGTGCCTTTGTAGTTTATCCCCAAGAGGAGCTTTTTTCTAGCCTATCCCTTGGGGGAGAAAAATAATAAGGGGAACCACAGTTGATGAAGAATATCTTCATTAATCCGACGCACGGCTAACCATTCCAACATATTGGAACGATGGCAGGTAGCCACTGCGATGGCACTGATGTCATCTTCTTCCGCTGCCGTCAAAACTTCTAATACAGGTGTTCCTTGTCGCACTTGGCTCTGTACTTGCAAACCGAGTTTTTCTAGTCGCACTTGCACCGATTCTAATTCCCGACGGGCATCATTTAAACGGTATTCGGTGACACTGGGATCGCGACTGATATTTTCCACTACCCGGACGAGGAGACATTGCTCAAAAGAGCCGGGGGCGCGAGTTGGGGCGTATTTTTCCATCTGTTCAATTAGATAAATTGCGTCGGGACTGCCATCGTAGGGAATTAATAAATGTTTCCAGAGATGTTGACAGCGCAGGGCTAATTCATCGCGAGTATAAACTGATAATAATTGCGGTCGGAAAATCAGCAGCGGAATATCGGTAATACCTGCGATCGCTAAACTGGTACTACCGAATAATTTTTCTTGGACAGCACCGCGCATGGGATTTCCCATCAAAATCACGTCAATAGAGTGATGCGCGAGGATTTCCCGCACGGCATCCACGGGACGACGGTTAGAGATTTCGACAATAACTGTCATACCGTCGGGAATATTTGCTAAAGCTGGGGATAATTTTTCTTTAGCCGCGTCAATTTTCCCTTGATCTACGGCAGCTAGGGTGGGTTGTTCCCAAACCGGAATACTGTGGAGGAAGATAACTTGTTTTAAGCCGCTCAGGGCTAAGTGTGGCACACAATGGACAAGACGATGGAGACCATCGAAAAGATCTGTACAGATCAAAGCGCGCTCGAACATAAATTAACCCCTAGCAATTCGGTTATTCTTCCCTAAGAATAGCTAAAAAGGTGAAGAAATGCGCCCCGCATCCCTAGCTCGTTTCCGCAGAAACCCAGCCGGAGAAAGAGGTCGCCCGCAGGGGTGAAATGAGTTACTGGGGGGCCCAGGGATTAGAATCTAGACCCCACTGGTGTTTGAGAAAAGCTTTGTACATATTTTCTCTGACCATCATTTGTTCGTAGAGCTTGATCAGGAAATCCTGCGCTTGCTCCTGACTCATTTTTTCTACCTGAGTCTGAAAAGAACGAATGTTGAACTGTTGTTCTAAGGAAAGTTCGATCGGTTGAGACATGGTGTTCCTCCTCGATGAAGACAGTGGTTGATAACAAGCGAGATGGGTGATGGGTATCACCTTTTTTAACTAATGTAACAAATACTTGACAAAGTGTCAATGTATCTGTAAAGGGGGTTTTGCTTTTTCCCTCCCGTTAGCTAGGATACCCCGCCGCCAAAAGGAAAGAAGCATATAATGATACATTTAGCAAGAGTTTTCATAAAATTTTGCTTACTGTGAACAAATACTTAAGTAGTTATACTTAGGCAGCCCAGAGCGAGAGAAAATATTTGACAAATTGTGTAAACATTCTGTAATAATCGAAGAGAGCGACATAAATCGGGTAAGTTGAATGATTAGGCCTGTTAAAAGCTAAAAACGTAACCCCTAGATTCCGTCCCTCTCGTTGAAATCGTTAAGGATAGTCAAAATTGACGGCCACAGCCGCTATCGTGCAGAAACTGCAAGCTTATCGCTGGGAAACATCCTCCTTAGCTCTGTTTGCCTTAAAAAAATCAGCATACAGGCACGGAATGTCGCACAAGTTTTTACATCACCCTATACTTGGAGGAATCCATCATGTCCGTTCGTCTATACGTTGGTAATTTGCCCAAAGAATCCGTCGAGCGCGAAAAATTACAGGCGCTTTTTGCCGATGAAGGGGATACGATCACCACTAAAGTCATCAAAGATCGCAAAACTGGCAAATGTCGCGGTTTTGCCTTCGTTACCGTCCCTAGCGATGAACTAGCCGACCAGTTTATCGAAAAATACAACGGTCAATCCTTCATGGAAAACCCGATCAAAATCGAGAAAGCTCTCCCCCGCAGCAAGGGAGGTAAAGAAGAAGGAGAAGAAGCAGAAGGCACGGAGGCCAGCGTAGAAACCCCGGAAAAAGTCGAAAGACCGACTCCGAAACCGACGACAGCAGCACCGCGCAAATCCAGTAGTGGTGGTGGCGGCGGCAAAAAACGCAAGGCTGAACGGGGTGGCAATAATGCCCCGAAAGTTACCAGCGATGGTGACGCTTTACAGCCAGATCCCCGTTGGGCTAATGAATTGGCTAAACTCAAGGAAATGTTAGCAGCTCAGGCCACTAATCCCTAATTCCATTGACAAGAGGGCAAGGGATAGCCGATAACTAAGAGGTTCAAAATATCGCTTTTAGGAATGTGCATCATGACAGCAATCGATCCGGTCATTCTCATGAAACAGGAGGTCGGTAAGGCCGCCGCTAATCTAGTTCAATCTAATTCGGTCGTGGGATTGGGAACTGGTTCAACGACGGCCTACGCGATCGAGTATCTGGGCGCTAGACTGCAAAGCGGGGAAATCAGCAATATTGTCGGGGTTCCTACTTCTTTTCAAGCGCAAGTTTTGGCTAGGAAGTACGGAATTCCCCTCACTACCCTCGATGTCATCGCAAAGATGGATATCGCTATCGATGGGGCTGATGAGGTGGATCCCCAGAAAAACCTGATTAAGGGTGGCGGTGCTGCCCATACTCAGGAGAAAATTGTCGATAGTCTCGCCGATATTTTCGTTGTGGTGGTGGATGGCAATAAGCTGGTGGATAAGTTGGGATCGACTTTTCTTTTGCCGGTGGAAGTGTTACCCATGGCCATGACTCCGGTGATGCGAAAATTGG
>NZ_JASJFF010001267.1:0-1866 GCF_030065435.1 Microcystis sp. M53603_WE2 | reverse complement strand
GGGCGGTGGTACAACCTTGATTCATCTGGCTTCTAAGGTGAAGGCTTTCAAAGCTTCTTTGACTAACGATGAGGAAAAAGTCGCCGCCGATATCGTCGCCAAAGCCCTAGAAGCCCCCCTGCGTCAGTTAGCCAACAACGCCGGTGTGGAAGGCGATGTGATCGTGGAAGGTGTGCGCGATACCGCTTTTAGCGTCGGTTACAATGTCCTCACCGGCAAGTACGAAGACTTAATCGCCGCCGGAATTATCGATCCGGCTAAAGTGGTACGGTCAGCCGTTCAAAACGCCGCTTCCATCGCTGGTATGGTCTTAACTACGGAAGCCCTCGTGGTGGAAAAACCCGTTAAAGAAGCCGCAGCCCCCGATATGGGCGGCATGGGCGGCATGGGCGGCATGGGCGGCATGGGTGGCATGGGTGGCATGGGTGGCATGGGCATGATGTAATTCCTGATGCCGTCTGGCCCCTGAAAATAATCTCATTCCATTGAGCCAATCTGTCCCTTTTCTGGTTATCGTCGGCATTAGGGACAGGTTTTTTTTTCCTCGGGAAAAACTTTTTCAGCAGAACCTGCTTAATCTATCCTTTGCATTAGTCCAGACACTACACTAGAAAAGAAGGATTATTCCCAGAAATCATGACACTGCTGACGGTTCGATCGCTCAAAAAAGACTTCGGTATCAAGGAAATTCTCAAAGATGCCAGTTTTAGCCTCGATGATCGCGATAAAGTCGGCCTGATCGGTACGAATGGATCGGGAAAATCGACCCTATTGAAAATGATCGCCGGATTAGAAGCGATCGATGGTGGCGAAATTCAAATCAATTCCGGGATGAAAATCGTCTATTTACCCCAGCAACCCGATCTAGACAATGATAAAACGGTTTTAGAGCAGGTTTTCGCCGATAGTGGCGAAAGTATGACTTTAATTAAGGAATACGAGGAATTGTCCGATCGCCTTGTCCATGAGCCAGAAAATCTGGATACTATTATGGAACGTTTGTCAAGGGTTTCGCAACAAATTGATAAACTTGCCGCCTGGGATTTAGAAACCAATGCTAAAGTTATTTTAAGTAAACTGGGCATCGATAATTTTAATGCTCGCGTGGGAGATTTATCGGGGGGATATCGCAAAAGAATCGCCATCGCTACCGCACTTTTAGCCGATCCTGACTGTTTATTGATGGATGAACCCACCAACCATTTAGACGCGCTTTCCGTGGAGTGGTTACAGAGTTATTTGTCCCGTTTTCGGGGAGGATTATTATTAATTACTCACGATCGCTATTTTCTCGATCGAGTGACTAATCGCATCATTGAAATCGATCGGGGAGATTTATCTACTTATTCCGGTAATTATGCCTATTATCTAGAAAAAAAAGCTTTAGCGGAAGAATCGATCGCCAGTAGTCAACGCAAACACGCGGGAGTTTTACGACGGGAATTAGAATGGTTATCCCGGGGACCAAAAGCACGCAGCACCAAACAAAAAGCGCGGATTGATCGCATTCAGGCAATGGGTAATAAGGAATTTAAACAGGTGGAAGGAAAAGTCGATATTGCCACCGCAGGAAGACGCATCGGCAAAAAAGTTATTGAAGTAGAAAAGATCTCGAAAGCTTACGGCGATCATACTTTAATTAAA
Organism: Microcystis sp. M53603_WE2; assembly: GCF_030065435.1. Taxonomy (NCBI): domain Bacteria; kingdom Bacillati; phylum Cyanobacteriota; class Cyanophyceae; order Chroococcales; family Microcystaceae; genus Microcystis; species Microcystis sp. M53603_WE2. Next base: position 222 of record NZ_JASJFF010001267.1, on the reverse strand, counting down.
GATTTTACCTATATTTTTACCCCCGAAGATCGCATCGGTATTATTGGCAGTAACGGGGTAGGAAAATCTACTCTCATGGATATTATTACCGGGAAAACTCTCCCCGATTCAGGCACGGTTGACATCGGTTCCACTATTCATATTGGTTACTTCGATCAACAATCCGATGATCTCAATATCAACGAAAATCAAAGAGTGATCGAATATCTGAAAAGTGTGGCC
>NZ_JASJFF010001243.1:0-1170 GCF_030065435.1 Microcystis sp. M53603_WE2 | reverse complement strand
TCTTCAGACACTGCCGATAAATCCTGTAATTCCAGTTATCTCCTCACTAATATTGACATCGAGGAAACGATCCAAGTGATCAAAAGTGGTTCCGTAGGTAATAGTTTTATCGTCGTATCCTTTCAGACTGAGGGTATGTTGCTCAAAAGCTTGGTGGAGATGGGGTAAACCGATGAGATGACTGTAGGTAGTTGCTCCGATGGCTAAATCCCTACCTATTTCTTTAGTGGCCGACTCTAAACGAAAAGCGGCGTTGACCGTATCACCGATCGCCGTATAATCTGGATGTTCACCGCTGCCAGTATTGCCCACCATGGCATAACCGGTATTCACTCCCGCACCGATGCGTAATTTAAAGGGTAAGGGATATTCTTCGCTTAAGGCGCGGGTCATCTTGTATATTCGCGTAATTGCTTGGAAAATTTGCAAGATATCGTCTTGATTGACTTCCTGTTGGCCGTGAAACCAGATGGCCATGATCGCATCACCAATATATTTATCTACCCAACTGCCGGAACTGCGGATAATACTCCCGGCATGGCGAAACCAATTGCCAATCAGAGAAGAAAGCACTTTTTCGTCTAATTGCCTCGTTAAAGCCGTAAAATTTCGTATATCCACCACTATCACCGATGTTAAGCGACGTTCATGGACGGTGGAGGTGGGGGGATCCAATTCTAAATTGTGCGGTTGCTTGCCTATATTAGTGGGAGTAGGACGATAGAACTGCACTTCGGTTTTGCCAAAGGTGATCCGATCTTTGTCATGGATAGTCACGGGAATAGCTACCCTTCTGCCATTGACAAAAGTTCCATTGCGACTACCGAGATCGATCAGATAAAAATCTCCTGTTTCCGTGGATTGTAAAATAGCGTGATTGCGAGAGATACACTGATCTTTAATCACGATAGCGTTATCTTTGCTCCGTCCGATTGTCCAGTAAGGTCTCCCCACGAGAGGGAAAAAACGCTGTCCCTTCTCGGTATGGAGTAGTAAATAGGGATTTTTTCCTAGTAGAGCCACGGGTGCATGAGCAGCGATAGACAGGGGGTGCTAACTATATAGTTTATTCTATTGACCAGAAATGGAAATGAGCTAGGAAAACCATTAGGCCAGAGAAGCGGTAATCCAAAATAAACCATCGACTAAAATTGTACTCAATACGGCTCC
>NZ_JASJFF010000118.1:0-1723 GCF_030065435.1 Microcystis sp. M53603_WE2 | reverse complement strand
TGAGGTGGTCAACTACCTAATTTTCAGGGAAAAAGTACCTGAATTTTCCCCCGATCCCCGCAATGGCTGGCACTTTTTGAGGGGAAAAAAGTCCAAAAGTCTTATCCAACAAGGTTTTTAGATTTATTCAGCAGACCCTATATAAATTTTGCTCTAGGAATATCAACCACTTTACTTTTTGACAAGGAGAGAAAATCTATCATGGCAAAGAATAAAATTGTTGTCTTAAGTGACGTACATATTGGCACGAATGTCCCTACTAATTGGTATCAAAAAAGTTTTCATGAACCGTATTAGTCAGCGATTCTAGATTATGTGATTGATAACGCTGACTCTATTCAGGAGCTAATTTTACTTGGTGATCTGTTCGACTTTTGGACTTATCCGCCTAATTTTACTCCTCCGGCTACCGTTGATATAATTAACGCCAATCCTAATATTTTTGGAGCAACGGGAAAGTTAAGTCAAGCTTTAACTGCTCTCCAAGGGAATGTAACTTATGTCAATGGAAACCATGACATGAATGTCACTCAAAATGACTTAAATAACATTCAAAACTCAGCTAATTACAAGATCAAATATTGTTCAGATACGATTTATTATGTCACCTCTAGCAATGGACAAAAAATGGCTTTTACTCATGGTAACATTTTTACCATGTTTAATGCTCCCGATCTTCAATCTTCCCTGAGTCCTTTACCTGTTGGTCATTTTGTTACCCGAGCTATAGGTTATATGTTAAACAACACCCTTACTCCGGGACAAACTGTTGCTGATTTATCGGGACAAGGTAATCCTAACGGAATCGATTTAAGTGGTTTGGTTTCCTCGGTTGGTTCTCTCATTACTTCAGGTAACTTAGTCAGTGCCGTGCTTGATTACATAATTAAAGTAACTGGAATACCGGAAAATGAGCCGATTATTTTAGCGAATGGCCAAACAAAAACTATGGCAGATGCTAAACAGATATATAGTGGTTTACAAGATCAGTGGATTGCTGATTGGGGAGGATGTACTAATGGTGAAATGATTACGGGCAAATCGGCGATCGCTGATTTAAGTGGAACTTATATTGCTTGGTTTGCTCAACAATCCGCTTTAGAATCTAACTCAAATTTAATCGTTTTAGGACATACCCACGCTCCGAAATTAGGTATAACTAATGGCTTTGTTCAATATGTTAATGATGGGTTTGAGTGTCCTTCCAGTCCCGATGTTCCCCCACAAACCTTTACTTTTGCTGTGATTGATACAGATACCTGCCAAAGTAATGTTTGTCAAGTAATAAAGCAGAATAATTCTTATCAAATTGTTCCTTTTGCTGCCCCGCCGGACTCAGTAATTTCCTCGATGTCAATGGATTATTCCTGTTATGTTAGTATTGATAACACTCAAGGAAAGTCAACCTTAACCTTAACTAAACCTGCAACTAATGAACACGGTTATTATGTTGTCAGTCCTCCTCAACAGATTAACCCCGGAGAACAGGTCAAGTTCTGGTTACAAGATGCTCCCGGACTATATGGCACCCAAGGAAGTGCAGTCTATTCCCAAGTAGGGGGTAACTCTCTTACTTTTGACTATGCTTGTCCTACAGGTTTATCCTCAAATAGCTGTTCTGGTGCTAATTTTTACACCTCTAATGATGGGGTAAATTGGGGTCAACTTAATCAAGTTAAAAAGAGCGGTCATCCCTTTTTTGTGAAATTTGTGTTGTGACAAT
>NZ_JASJFF010001068.1:0-1005 GCF_030065435.1 Microcystis sp. M53603_WE2 | reverse complement strand
ATCTAAGAATTGAGAAAAAAGCAAAACCTTATATTATACCATAAAAAAATTATGCAAGAGGTCTATTCTAGGGATTACCTGAAAAAAATACTTTCCAACCGGCAGTAGCGATCGCACTTGCCAAAAGAATAATTAATGTCCAAACCTGATTTTTTTGGGTTCCTTCCACTGATTTTAGGCGATTATCGATGCCCTCAACCTTTTCGGTTAACTTTGCCTGTCCTACCTCTAGCTTATTTAACCGTTCGTCGAGTTTGTCAAATTTTTGGTTAAAATCTTTTTGGAGACTTTCAAATTTTTGGTCAACATCTTTTTGGAAACTGTCAAATTTTTGGTTAAAATCTTTTTGGAGACTTTCAAATTTTTGGTTAAAATCTTTTTGGAGACTTTCAAATTTTTGGTCAACATCTTTTTGGAAACTGTCAAATTTTTGGTTAACATCTTTTTGGAGATTGTCAATTTTCCCCTCAATCCTCGTCAAAACAGCTTCTAGGGAATAGGTAACGGTTTCGTTAGACATAGTATCAACTCCCATTAGATATATTTTCTCGGTTCCCTATCGGGGACTATTTTAAGACTAAACCAGTTCGCCACTTTCTTGCAAAGAGTGGAGACGTTGATAGATTCCCTGCTGATTTAATAATTGATCATGGCTACCGATCTCGACAATGCGACCATTATCTAAGACGACAATTTGATCAGCTTCTCGAACGGTACTGAGACGGTGGGCAATAATAATCGTAGTGCGAGTGCCTAAAATGGATTTCATGGCTAGTTGAATTGCTCTTTCTGACTCATAATCTAAGCTAGAAGTGGCCTCATCAAAAACTAACACATCTGGATCAACAATTAACGCCCTAGCAATTCCTAAACGCTGTCTTTGTCCCCCCGAAAGACGCACGCCCCTTTCCCCTACAATAGTGGAATAACCATTAGGTAATTCCTGAATAAATTCATCGACACGGGCAATTTTACAGGCTTCTTCTACCTTCTCGAAGCTAATAT
>NZ_JASJFF010000762.1:0-8318 GCF_030065435.1 Microcystis sp. M53603_WE2 | reverse complement strand
CGTACTTTTTCAGCAAGCCCTAAGTAAGTGATTATAATTAAATTAAAAATTGATTGTAGGGTTGATCCCCCCTACCCCCCTTGATAAGGGGGGTTTGATCCCCCCTGCCCCCCTTGATAAGGGGGGTGCCGATAGGCGGGGGGATCTGAAAGTTTTTAATACCTACCGACTTAGTTATGAAAATGGAAGAAACTCTTGATGGGAAAAATATTAAAATAGGGCGAGAGAATCGGGAATTTCTATTGCTAAAGCTAATACTTCTTTTTCTCCTTTTCCTAAATCAGTGACAGGGAATCAGTCAAGTAAGTTAGTCTGATAGAGGTATTGAATCGGTGATGTATCGGCATGACGTTAGGCATTAGCCAGATCCTCGATTAATTCTGCTTCCTTGAGTCGGAAGGTATCAACTCCATAGTCTGCAAGTTTAGAGAGAAAAACAACTCGCGGAATACCTGCTAAGTTGGCAGCACTGCCAGAGGAAAGTTTTCCCAATTCATAAAGTTTAATGGCAGCAAGAAGAGAGATTTCCTGTGCTAGTTGTTCTGGAGTGAGATGTAAAGCGAGAGCGGTTTCATCGGGTAGGGAAAGAGTGATTTGGTACATGATGAATCCTAGGATTAATTGATTGTAGGGTTGATTGTAGGGTTGATAGGTTTGATTGTAGGGTTGATTCTAGGTTTGATTGTAGGGTTGATTCTAGGTTTGATTGTAGGGTTGATTCATGAATCAACCCTACCTTGATAAGGGGAAAACCTAAAACCCGTCTTCAATTTAATTATAACCAGCTACTTATCAGCCAACCTCATCTAGTACATTTGTTCAAAAAAAATCGAAAAAGAGAAAAAGGGTAAAAAGGGAAAAAAGAGAAAAAGGGTTACAAAGTCCTCCCAGCACCGCACACCACCCGAAAACCGTCGTTGCCGTTGAGGCCGTCGTCGCGGCGGTAGTAGTTGCTGCGGTAAGCAGAACGGCAGCTATCTGGATTGAAGTACCAAGAACCGCCCCGCAGAGCTTTATTTGCCTGATTTTGCTGTTTTTTGCTCTTTTCTAGCCGAGGACTACCATTCCTAGGTGCGCGTCGATAATTTTCCCAGAAGTCATCCTGACACCACTCCCAGACATTGCCGTGCATATCATACAAACCAAAACCATTGGGGGGAAATTGCCCCACTGGGGTGGTTTGCTGGCGATATTCTCCTGCCGGTTCCTTAGCAAAGCGTTGCGTAGCATCGTAGTTAGCTAAATTTGAGGTGAGGGTTGCTCCGAAGTGGAAGGGAGTGGTGGTTCCGGCACAACAAGCATACTCCCATTCCGCCTCACTGGGTAGCCGATACTGTTTCTTGGTCATTTTAGAGAGCCTTTGGCAAAATTCTACGGCATCTAACCAAGATACATTTTCAACGGGGTTTGTGCTGCCTTTAAACCGCGATGGCTCTGGTTTTAAATCTCGCTCTACTTTTAAATCTTCCCTTTGGGCAATATATAACCATTGAGCTTGGGTAATCGGAGTTTGACTTAGGTAAAACGGGGCGATTTTTACTAAATGTCTGGGGGATTCTCGTTTGAACCAATCCCTACGGTATTTTTTCACTAGCCGCGCTATTTCCTCCGCTTCGGTTCCCATCCAAAACTCCCCCGAAGGAATATAGAGCATTTTTAAGCTGGGGGGATTTTCTTCAAAGTAGAAGGCTCTCACGGGTTCTTTGGCGGTAATTTGTCCCGTCTCATCCACAAAAACGGTTTCAGACTTAAACAGGGTTAGGTTAAATTTCTCGGTGATGATTTCTTCTTCTGTGTTATCCAAAACTTCCCTAAACTGGACTGGGATTGTCTCGGCGGTTATTTCTTCGCTTGCCAAAATTTTAAGCTGCTCAGGGGTTAAACGAAGACGCTGATACAGTTCCCCATCTTCTACGCTGAAATCCTTAAGTCTATCCTTGAGCAGTTGAAACAATATTTCCTCTCCTCGCGTAAGCTCTTTTACCTTAGCTATGGTTACGGTTTTATATTTCCTCAGCCACTTTTCCTCAACCGGTGGGGGTGGAGGTGAGTCAACCATAGATTGCAGCTTTTGGCTAATTTCTTGGTACTTTGCTTCCCCTAGCTTTTGGAAAACCTTAGCAGATACCTTGGCAAAGGCGCGAACTAGATTAGCTGCTTCTTTGCCGAGGAGAACTTGGGGATTGGTAAGAATAAGACCAAAAAAGGTGGTGGTACTCAGGTTAAGTTTTTGGGCGATGTATTCCGAGAGGACAAAAATTACTTCTAAGGCGCGGCTATTCCCTAGTTCAGTGAGCAGAAGCTCTCTCACCTCATCATCAAATTCAAAATCTAGGCTGTTGGGGGGAGTATGAAATTTAAATTTACCTCCTTTGTCCCACTTCACTGGTTCCCCTCCTAGATAGACTTTAAGAAAACCGCTAAGGATAACTTCTGCTATGTTTAGGGGGTTAGAGGCGCTTAAAAGTTTGCTTTGGATAAGACGGATGATGGGAAGATTTACCGGGGCTGCGGCTAATTTTTTCAGTAATTCCCAAGCTAGAGGTGAGGCGGTACTGGCGAATAGTTCTAGAGCTTGCTTCCCAGACATCTCCGGAGAAATAGTTGCGGGTATTTCTCTGTTTTGGGGGGATTTTTCTAGTAGTACCCCCGCACAGGTGGCGTTGCTGTCACCACTGACAACGAGCGCCCAAGCTTTTAAGGATGAAGGGGTTAGGGAGATGGTGGGTAGGGGAAAGTAGGTTTTTTGGATTGTTTCTCTGAGAATATGTTGATTTTCCTCTTCCTTCTCAATTTGTAGCAGCAGGGGGATAGAGGTAAATCTCCAGTTTTGTGAAGGTTTCCGGGGGGTTTGGTTGACTAGGGAGACGAACCAACCTCGACTAAGGGCGGTTCTTTCCCACATTGCTTCCGGGAAGGGAGAAAGCAGGGTGACGATTTGGTGTTTTCCCCAGTCCTGAAGAGCTTGGTTATAGCGTCCTTGATACCAGTCTGGGGAAGTACAATCACTGTAGAAGAGGATAAGTCTTTCGCCGCGAGGATGGATGAGATCTTTTGGGTGAATTGAGCAAGTATCGTTAGAGTAGGTACGGATGGCTAAATTTTGCCTGTCTTCGTCCCATCCGATGCGGTAGAGTTTGACATCCCGAAAGGCCCCGATTTGTTCTAGCCAATCGCGGATTTCCCCGGCCATTTCTTTCCAAAAGACCATGGAGGCCCATTCTTCAATCAGTAAAACCACCTCTAGGGAACGGACTTTTTTGGCTTGGTAAACGGGTATTAGGGCTAAACTGCCATCTTTCTTGCCGATGCTATACTCGGCCGATTTCTGTACGGTGCTGTTTAGGTTTATTTGTCTTTGGGTGGCTGAGTCTATCTTTTGGATGAGGGGACGCACTGCCCGCCCTAATTTTCGGGTTTCTCGCCAGAATTTGGCATCGGGGATGCTAATGGGTAGGGTGTCTGCGCCTATCTTCTCAGGCTGTTTTTGTGCTTCTGTCTCGCGTATTAAGGGAACTTCATCCGATGGGGCTGCTGGCTCTTGGGTTTCGTTTTTACTCTCCTGGGGGGGGTTTTTAGTGGTCGGGGTTTCTTTCTTTTCTTCCCTAGGCTCTGGACGGGGTTGGGGTTTTCCTTCTTCTTCTTGGGTGAGAACATACCACCATAAACTATCAGCTATCTGGTAACTGTCTAGGTCCCATCCCCTGCCCTTGACAAAGGTGATAAATTTATCAATCAGTTCTGGTGTGGGAAGGGTTTGGGTCATGTATTGCCTGTGTCGGTGAGATAGGTAAATAGTAGGTTGGTAAGGTCTTCTAATTCTTTACCTGTGGGTTTCTTTTCGCCTATGCTCATAAAGACGGCGTTTAAAAGCTGGTCCGTTGCTAGTTGCCCTTTTTCTCGTTTTTTAACATATTCTGCGATCGCTGCTTCTATTTTTTTACTTTCGGGACTGGCTTCTTTATAATCAAAATGGCTTTTTACTATCTTTTTTAGTTCCTCTGGGGTGGGGTCGGGAATTTCTAAGAGCAGACATCTACGTTTAAAGGGTAGGGGAAAATCCCTCTCGCCGTTGCTCGTCATAATCACTATGGGGAACTGTTGGCAGCTTACCTTACCTTGGGGGATGGATTCCCATTCACCGTCATGGGTTTGTACTGGTATTGGTTCGTTTTCGGTATCTTTCGCGAGTCGGGAAAGTTCGGTGATTTCAAATCTTCCCTCTTCAAAAAGGTTTAAGAGGTCGTTGGGTAAGTCGATGTCACTTTTATCTATCTCATCGATAAGCAGTACCCGGGGATAATTTCTCGGACAGAGGGCTGTCCCCAAGGGACCCAAGCGGATATACTTCCCTATGTCTTTTTTTTCTTCTAATTGGTAATCTTGCAAACGTGCGATCGCGTCGTAGTAGTATAATCCCTCTTGTAGGGTGGTGCGGGTATTAATTGGCCAGACTAATACTTCTCCTAAGTCTAATTCGTAGGCGATTGCGTAGGCTAGGGAGGTTTTCCCTGTACCCGGTTTCCCTGTGACTAAAATCGGCCGGCGTAGGTGAATGGCTGCGTTTACGGTTTCGATGGTTTTAGGGTTAACTATGAGTTGTTTTCCCCGCTCCTCGGATTTGTTGGTGGCGAAGCTTCGCCAAGGTGGGATTTTTGGCCAGGGAATCTCATCCCTTGAGCGTTTTTGATGATTGCCTTGAAAGATTTTCCATGAACTCATAGTTAGTTAACCTAGGTGCTGAGATGTTAAGTAGTGGAAGGGGGGCATCCGATTAGGGTCTTCTAGAAGTAATGATAAATGATGCCCGAAATAGTCAGATTGGGATTCCTGTTTTTCAGGTGGATTTCTTGCCTTATGTATTAGTTTTGGCAGTTCGGTGATGGGTTGATTGCTAACTAGGGCATTAATTTCATCTTTGTGAGTTGGCGATAAATTATAACGGCGTGACCAAAGGGCTAAAGGTATGCCTTCTGATGCTATTTCTATAAGCATTTCTTCATGACTTTGTTGACAATCACAAAGATTAATCCATAGGGTTAAATTTTCTTGTCGGCGGCAGTGATGTTTACAGTCATTATCTTGTATGTCTTCTACGATTATTGCTTCATTTTGTAATTTCTCCCATTTTTTTATCCATTTTTTGTATGGGTCAGAAGTTTTGTCTATACAAGACCTTGCTGAAAGACGACTATTAACAAAGTAATTTTCTTTTAGTTTAGTATTTGGTTTAAATTCACTTTTATACTCCCAAGATTCAAAATCACTAGATAATAGCTTTTCATCGGCGAAGAACTCAACGGACGTTATTTCTTCACTCCGTTCTCGACAGTCATTAATAATATGGGTTAAAGTATGGTTATGATCATACAGGGGTATATGCTTAATATCTTTGTTTTGAATGTTGTTAGGATTTAATCGCCAAAACCAAGCTCGTATTAGATATTTTTCAATATTTTCAATAGTCGTAATATTCTTATACTGAAGGTTTTTGCTACTGTCCACCTTTATAATTAAATAGGCTTCTAACCCTTCCTTCGGTAATTCAATCCGCTCCAATTGTGTGCTTGTTAATTGCTCATAATCAAGGTCACTAATATTTGTCTGCATTTTTAAATCATTGACCGTTTGCTCAAAAATTAATTGAATTAATGGATCATCAAGGCGTTGATCATAAGCTAAGTTATGTAGTAAGCTAAACAAAAAACTTTCTTCATAATCTTTAATCTTCTCAATCAATTCCTTAAGGTTACTATTTTGTATTTTAGGATCATCAGATAAATAGGATTTGATTATAGCAGCAGTCATCGGTCTTTTTATCTTTAATTCATTATTTAACTTTTCAAAGATTTTAATCTTATCATTATTCTCTACGTTAATCTTATTAATAATTTGCGATTTATTTTTTAAGTTAATATATTCTGTAATCAGTGGCACGAATTGGTTTTTCTGTATTTTTTCTCTATTTTCTCCTGTTACATGATTAAAGGCGTTGGTGATTTTCCCAAAAAAATTTGACATTTCTCTTCTCAAATGTCCTTCAGTGCAATTACAATTAGCTGAAGCTAAAATTTCTGAATACTTTAATCTTTCATAACATCCTTTAATACCTTTTAATTCTAATTCACTTAGAGTTAGGTTCTGTTTTCCCTCGCGCAACAATTCTAGGACATTATCCACAAACTCTTCCTTCAACTCTTCCTTAGTCATAATTTAGACAGTTGTAGTGATAAGTAACTCAACACTAATCCTATCACACACAGGACTCCCAAGCAAGAGCCAATAAGTCTGTCTAGGCGTTAAAAATTGTCAGATGCCCCCCTTATTAAGGGGGGATTAAAGGGGGGACTAAGGGGGGATCGGCACCCCCCTTATCAAGGGGGGCAGGGGGGATCGAACCTAAAATCCATTTTTAATTTAATTATAACCAGCTACTTAAGTCTGTCTAGGCACTAGCAACGGTTTGTAACAAAAAGATCGGTTTGTAACAAAAAGATCTTTGAGAAAGCTAAAAAGATCATTTTAGCCACTGAAAAGCACGCCAAAAGATCCTTGGAGATTTTAAAAAAGACGATCAAAATGCTACCTATTCCTCTATTTTGCAAGTTTATTATGAAAAAAAACAGAGGAATTAAGCCTATGTATTTATCAACTGATCAGATTAAATCACTAACCCAGAGGCTAAAAAATCGCTTGGGGTATGTACCCAAAGAAGCTTGGGTAATTAATCTCGCCATCGAGATAGAAATCTCTCCAAAGCCGTTTTTTAGTGATGGGCAATTAGTCCAGCACTACCGAGAAATCGAACAGCTGCACAGCTAATAAAACCGCCTGAATTTGGTTATTTAACCATTTTCAGGACAGTACAACTTATTTTCTACTGTCATGATACTGAAAAAACCCACCCCAACACAAGCATCGGCTTTAAGGGATAATCCACGCCTAGGGATGCTCCAACTCAGCGATAATCGTCTCGTACAAGCTTTCTTTGACTGGCTAACAGGCTACTACCTTACCCCCCCTCTCTGGAAAAGCACGCCCTCCTTAGAGCTAATCTATGGCATACTCCAGTATATAGGAGGATTAGCGATCGCTCTTAGCCACTGGCAATTAATCCCCCTAGGATGGGTGCTATCCGTAGCTGGAGCGGCTCAATTGCAAGAAATAGCCCACTTTTGCGCCCATAATGCTTTTTTCCCTCAATATCCCACTTATAACCATCTTTTAGGTTGTTTACTCACCTTAATTACCTGGAAAAAGCCCTTTCCATTGTTCAAAAAAGATCACCTATTAATTCACCACCCGCCGAAAAACTTAGCTACCATGAATGACAAGGGGAATACCCCCTACCTAGTAGAAGAGTTAGGTTTTGAATTTGGCCAAGAAGAGGCCTTCTATTGGCAAAATTTGGGCAAGTTATTACTCTCTCCCAAGTTTTACGGAGAAACCTTCCTTGCTCGCCTGACTAATCTCCTTAAAGCTCCCATTAACTATCAAATAGCTACCCTGATTGTGCTTTTCTTGGCCTCTATTTGTGCGGGTTTAACCCATTCTTGTTTAATCTGCTTACTCTGGGCGGTATTTACCCAACTCGGAACCTATGCGGCCGCACTCTTGCAACAGCTACCGGAGCATAATTGGGCCTATGAAGCCGATGAGAATGAGGGAGCTAAATCTCAGGTAATTGGTAAATCTTTTGCCCTATATTTGGGTGCTTATCCTCCGCACTCGGACCACTGGTTAGAGTGGTTAAAATGGTCCACGGAATTAGTGGGAGCAGTCTTTATTCGGCTAATCATCCTTCCAGTTAGCCTAGGGGCGCACTGTGTTCACCATGCTACACCAAACGATCACAACTGGGCTAACCAACTATATACCCTAAGAGCTTTTCAGACTGGCTCGGTGAAAGGATGGCAGCGTTATCAATTCCTTGAGGTTTGGGGATACCGAAACGCCTTAAACTACGTCTTTGTCGGTTTTAGTTTAAGGGGAAAAAGCTAAATTAAACTCGGTGTGCAACTATATTTTTAGTCTTGATTTACAACAAGGCTTTCAGAAATCAGCAGAGATAAAGTATCCTCTGGAACCCTGATTCTGTCGTTTTTAGTTGCACATCGCGTTAAATTAACCTAATTCGGGCTTGCTGAATAAAGCTAAAAACCTTGTTGGATAAGACTTTTAGACCTTTTGTCAATCAAAAAGTACCGGATATGGGAGTGATCGGGGGGAAATTTAGGCACTTTTTCCCTGAAAATTAGGTAATTGACCGCCTGAAAATGGGTAAAACCCTACACCCTACACCCTACACCCCACACCCT
>NZ_JASJFF010000799.1:0-1008 GCF_030065435.1 Microcystis sp. M53603_WE2 | reverse complement strand
CTAGAAAGTGATTACTCAACAGGGGTGAGATCAGGATAGTCTAGATCGAGCAGTCAGATAGATGTTTAGTTAAATTCCTACTTCAGATATGTCCGTTTCTAGTCCTCCTCGTTCCCTGCGTATCGGTTCCCGTAAAAGTCAGTTAGCCCTAGTACAAACCTATTGGGTACAGGCAGAATTGAGTAAACACCACCCCCATCGACAGTTTGAGGTGGAGACGATGAGTACCCAAGGCGATAAAATTCTCGATGTGGCCCTGGCGAAAATCGGTGATAAGGGTTTATTTACCAAAGAATTAGAAGTGGGAATCTTGGATAGATCGATCGATCTTGCCGTCCATTCTCTCAAGGATCTGCCCACTAAGTTGCCGGAAGGCTTAATCTTGGGTTGCGTCACCGAAAGAGTTAATCCGGCCGATGCTTTGGTGGTAAATAGCGAAAACCAAGACTATCAATTAGACACTTTACCAGAAGGTGCGGTAGTGGGGACTTCTTCCCTGCGGCGATTGGCCCAGTTGCGTTACCATTATCCCCATCTGACTTTTAAGGATGTGCGCGGCAATGTTAACACCCGTCTGGCAAAACTGGACGCGGGAGAATACGACGCGATTATTCTGGCAGTAGCGGGATTGGAAAGGTTAGGATTAGGCGATCGAGTTCATCAGGTTATTCCGGCGGAGATTTCTCTCCATGCGGTGGGACAGGGGGCTTTAGGGATAGAATGCCGCGATGGAGATGCGGAGGTTTTGGAAGTCCTAAAAGTGTTGGAACACGCCCCTAGTCGCGATAGATGCTATGCTGAACGCGCTTTTTTACGCGAGTTGGAGGGGGGTTGTCAAGTTCCCATCGGAGTGAATACGGCGATCGAGGATGGTATCCTAACTTTAACGGGTATGGTGGCTAGTCTCGACGGTAAGCGCCTGATTAAGGACTCGGTTAGCGGTGATCCTAGCCATGGGGAAGTCTTAGGACGAGATTTAGCCCATAAAGTGCGCGAGGCTGGTGCTGG
>NZ_JASJFF010000111.1:0-4463 GCF_030065435.1 Microcystis sp. M53603_WE2 | reverse complement strand
CTCAGCGATCGCAGTAGAGATAAATTGATCGATCGAAATTCCATCACGAGCCGCTAGATCATCTAAACTTTTCTGTAATGAGTCGGGAATTTGAACTTGGATGGTACTCATGGTAACTTACCTATTAATCGTAGGAAACCTGAAGGCTCAAGCAGACATAAACCAAATTGCTCAACACCAGCAAAGTCACGGGTGTTATATGTGATTATACTCTGACATCCTGCTTTAACTGCAAGCTCCAATACCATATCGTCTTTGGGATCACGCAGAAATGGTCGCCACAGGAAGAAAATTTCATGAGGTATCCCCACCGAGCAATAGAAATCAATTAAGTCATCTACTTCTTCTCGACTTAAATAGAGATTGGGCAACTCCCGCAATAGGACATCTGTATATTCCAAGACGAGAGGAACAGATAAGTGCATATCAAATTTTCCTGTACCTATAAGGCTAAGAAGTTGAAACGCACTTCCACGCCTAGATCTTAATCCAGCAATAATGACATTGGTATCAATAACAATCTGAGGTAACGACATTCGCAACTGGGCAACGATGATTATTGGTACAGTTACATCTTAACTTTATCATCACAGAACAAAAATAGCGTGGGTTTCATTTTTGAATTGGCGCTCTTACAAAAACCTAGCCACCTTTACTCGATCGATAAATTACGATCAGACTAATTATATTAACGATCTACTTAACTGTTGGTTTGCGGAATTTGGAAGGAGAAGGAAAATATTCTACCCGTTCATTTTTCAGAGCTTGTGCCATGAAATCGCGCCAAATGGGAGCGGCAAAACCACCGCCGGTGATACCTTTGCCTAAAGTGCGGTTTCGGTCATCTCCAATCCACACTGCGGTGGCTAATTGGGGAACATAACCAACAAACCAGACATTTTTCTCGTTATCGGTAGTACCGGTTTTTCCCGCTGCCGGACGACCGATTTGGGCCGAGGTTGCTGTTCCCCCCTGAATAACTCCCTGTAGGACAGAATTGAGAGAAGCGGTGGCCCAGGGGTCTAAAACTAGCTTTGGTTTGGGTGTATTATCGAGCATGACGTTACCCCGGCTATCAGTCACACGCATGATAAAGGTAGGCTCAGAATGCCAGCCATTACTGGCAAAAGTAGCGTAGGCCCCCGCCATTTCCAGAGGAGTCACATCTACCGAACCTAAAGGTAAAGAGGTGACGGCAATTAAAGGACTCTCGAAACCCAGCAGACGACAGACTTCAATAACTTTGTTTATCCCGACGCGACGACCGAGAACAACCGCGGGAATATTCAGAGACTGCATCAGAGCGCTACGCAGGGAAACCGGACCAGAAAAGCCGCCTCCGTAGTTTTTTGGGCTATAGAAGCCGCCAGCCTCGCGAAAACGGACGGGAGCATCATTAACCACCGTTTCGGGGGTAAAACGACCACTAGCGAAGGCAGTATAATAAACGAAAGGTTTAAAAGCTGACCCCGGTTGACGACGGGATTGAATGGCCGGTTTAATTGACTTTTATTGTAATCAACGCCACCGACGAGCGCCTTGACGAAATGGGTGCGGGGATCCACTGCGACTAGAGAAATTTGTAGGTCTTTGGTACGAATACCGCGACCACGCAAGCTATTATAGGCCCGTTGGATGGTAGACTCGGCCATGTTTTGAAAGTCGAGATCGATCGTGGTTTGAATCCGCATTCCCCCTTTAGTTAGGGTTTCCTTGCCAAATTTTTGCCGCAATTCTGCCACCACTGCATCGGTAACGTAGGGTAATTTACTTTCTTGCCAAGCGGTAGGTTTACCCAGTTTCAGCGGTTCCTTTAAAGCGGCCTCTTCCTGTGCGGGGGTGATCCAACCTAAGGTACGCATCCGACTGAGAACCAATGCCTGTCTTTCCTTGGCGGTTTTATAATTATTAAAAGGACTATAAACTTCCGGCGCTTGGATTAATCCGGCCATCATCGCCGATTCTGCTAAATTTAACTGGGCAGCGGGTTTATTAAAATAACTTTTAGCAGCGGTTTGCACTCCGTAATTATTATGACCCCAATAGATATTATTGAGGTACATTTCCAGAATGTCATTTTTGCTAAAAACCTGTTCCACTCGTACTGCCAGGACCGCCTCGGCTAATTTACGGCTAACGGTGCGCTGATGGGAGAGAAAAATATTTTTGACTAACTGCATGGTGATAGTAGATGCACCTTCCACCACACCGCCACTTTTCCAGTTAGCCACTACTGCCCGGCCGATACTATTAGGATTAATACCACGATGGTGATAAAAATGGCTATCTTCGATCGCCATCACGGCGCGTTTCAGATTGGGAGAGATTTGATCGAGTTCCACCACTTCCCGATTCGCTTCCCCGTGTAAGCTGGTCAGGGGTCTGCCTTTAACATCGTAGATATAACTGGTTTCCGTGGGGACGTAACCCCGTAAAATCCTCACATCGGGTAGATTGCGGTAACTAATCGCTAATCCTACCACAGCCCCCGTCACCACGGCCGTGGATACCATCAACAGGCCGAGAGCGGTTCCCCCTGCGACTCTAGAGACTCCTTGGAAAAAGCTATCCGAGTCACTACTGGGTTTCTGCTCTTTATCTTGATTGCCGAGGGTACTGGTGGACACGATGGTTACAATTTCCTTTTTCCAAGAGGGGACTGATCGATTAAACTGGCTTGAAAGTCTATTGTAAAGGTTTTGTTAAAAAATCGAATACTAGCTTACAGCAATTATGGCCGATCTGGCTCTAGTTTCGATCGGTCATGACAGCGCGATTCGGGGCAGCATAGTTAGGTATCAGCGACAAAATAGGGTATCGCGGGTATTTCTGCCAGTTACTGGGTTAGTTCCCGTCGCTCTCTCACAAAGATATTTTTCCACATCGGAGCGAATAATTGCATCGGTAAAATCGGCCCCGTCGATAATTGCACCTTTGATTAAAATGTTAGTGGCAAAAGCTCCTTCGAGAACGGCATTGGTAAAGTTGGCTTTGGTTAAACGGGCCGATTCTAAATCCACATTTCTCATATTGGCATCGCTAAAGTCGGCCCCCTCCAAGTTGGCAGAAAAAAAGCGTACTCCTTCCAGATTGGCATGACTGAAGTTACTACCGCGCAGATTAGAGTGATCGAAGGTGGAATCGCGCAAATCCTGCCCCGCAAAGTCGTTATCGGTCAAATTGCGGTTATTATAACTTAGCGCTTGGGCCGGAGCCAAGGAGAATAATAATACTAATATACTAGCAAACAAGGTTAGTAGAGTTTTGCGAGAAAATTGCGCCATATTGCCCCCTGATTGATCAACCTTTTCTATAATAAGCTGTACTGCATTTAAACCGCCTATCGGTAATTTTAGTACAAATGCTCGAACTACCCGCTCCCCTATAGCTTTGAAACAGGATTTATGATCATTACCCTGCACTCGTTGAGTTGACAATTATCCCCGGATTTACCAAGAGCGATCGATCTGCTAGATTTTTGATGTTGGATATGTTAGACAGGTATGGCTGGTCATAGTAAATGGGCAAATATTAAACGACAAAAAGCCCGGGTTGACGCCAAAAAAGGGCAAACTTTCACCCAGTTATCCCGGGCCCTTATCGTGGCTACCCGTAACGGTGTTCCGGATCCTGCGGGCAATTTTCAGCTACGCACGGCGATCGAAAAAGCCAAGGCGGCCGGTATTCCCAATGACAATATCGAAAGAGCGATCGCTAAAGGGGCGGGAACTTGGGAAAATGACTCGGCTTTTGAGCAAATTCGCTACGAGGGTTATGGTCCCGGGGGTGTGGCGATCCTGATCGAAGCACTGACCGATAATCGCAATCGCACGGCCGCAGATCTGCGGGTGGCTTTTAGCAAAAATGGCGGTAATTTAGGTGAAACGGGCTGTGTGGGCTGGATGTTTGACCATAAGGGGGTAATTCGTCTTGAGGGAACTATTGATGAGGATCAGCTTTTAGAAGCTTCCCTAGAGGGCCAGGCCCAATCCTACGAGTTTTTTGACAGTGAGGAGGAAGGTGAAGGGGCAGAAGTTTTTACCTAAAATGTCGGATGAATGCCCCCGCTAAATTTTTCGACAAGACATCAACCTTTGCGGGGGATGAAATCCGACCAAGATATTAACTGCGAAGCACGATTTTAATTCTACCATTTGTAGGTAAACTGTGTTATACTTAATTTATCCAGGGTCGAGGATTAATCAATGCTAGTCGTAGAAGCCAAGTTAAAAAACGGGACACCAGAACAATACCAAAGACTAGATGAAGCAATTAGGACATCTCAGTTTGTGCGTAATTATTGTGTTCGTTATTGGATGGACAATCAAGGAACAACCCGCAATGATCTCCAAAAACTTTGTGCGGTACTAGCTAACAATAAAGAGACACCATGGGTTAATAAATTAAACTCTCAAGCTCGTCAATCGGCTGCTGATAGAGCCTGGCAATCAATTAATAGGTTT
>NZ_JASJFF010000656.1:0-8519 GCF_030065435.1 Microcystis sp. M53603_WE2 | reverse complement strand
GTGTGGAATATGTTATAAATTTCTCGTAAAAGGTAGAATCAAGGTGTAAAGGTGAATGGGGGGGTGGGGAGTTGGGTGTGGGGTGTGGGGTGGGGGGTGTAGGGTGTAGGGTGTGGGGTTTTGGGGAAGTGGGGTGTGGGGTGTGGGAAGTGGGGTTTTGGGGAAGTGGGGTGTGGGGTGTGGGAAGAATAAATAAAAATCATCTCCTGACTCCTGACTCCACCAATCAACTTTTTCAGCAAACCCTACTTACTTAACGTGATTACCAGCCCCAACTATTGGGAGCGCCTTTAAACGGACCAACCACATCGGAGGTTATCCATCCCCCGTAAAAGTTGCCAGGCTGCGGTTGTACTAATTCGCCGTCGGCATAACAAGCGGTCATTTTGGCAGGATAAAAAGCCAGATAATTCTTAATTGCCTGAAACTCTGGTGTTGGGTCCGGATAATACCAAGCGGCGTTAATTGCCTGTTGGTCGCCAACGGTGATATTGTAATATCCCGCTAGACCTTTCCACTCACAAAAAGACTTTTCTGCTGTGGCTTGCAGGTATTCCATTTTAATATCTTGGGGCGGTAGATAATAAACTGGAGGATGACTGGTTTCTAGAACTCGATAACTGCTTTTAGTATCGGCAATTATCACACCATTAAAGATAATTTTTAGGTGTTTAGGCGATAATTCTAGGCGCGGGGGACGAGGATAATCCCAGACGGATTCCTGTCCTGCTTTTGCTGGTATCGGTTGGGGACGAAACATAATTTTTCTTATATTATTCTCCGAGTCAGTTCACCGTTTACTGATTACTGATCACTGAAAAGAGTTTTCTCAGGGTTTCCACTCGTTCTCGATTGACATTTAAATCCGATTCTCCTAACCGGGAGGCCGAGCGAACATCGATCGCATTTTTGCTAGGATTAAGAAAAAATTCCAGATCATCGACAAATCCCATCCATTGACTGCTAAATTCGGCGTAGAGATAGTTACTATCTTGGCTAATAATTTTAGTTCTCGGTTGGGAGGCGATAATTTTAGCTAATTGCTCGATCGCTTCTTCGCCGCTACCCTGATAACTAAGGGGTTCGATCGCATGAGCCTGATCCTGACTCTGACTACTAACACAATTAGGAGTGACCGGACAAGGAGCCAGTTTACCCTCCCTGACTCCCAAATAATCGGGACGAGTACCGGCGAATAAACTAACGCTATCGGGAGCAATTAACCTAATTCCTAGCCAGATGAGCAGTATTCCTAGGAAAATAAACGGGGTTAGCCGGAAAGATTTTTTCACCGTGTTGGGAGTTTCAGTCATGCTAGTCTTACAGAATCACTTCAATTAACTTAACATTGATAGGTGTGACAATATCAGGAGATAGAATAAGATGTTTCTCGATGAATTACAACCCGTTGTTAAAGAACTGATTCAACAACCGATCGCTTTTTTCGGTGGTTTTGCCTCTGGATTACTGCGCTTGAAACTCTCGGACGATCCCCTCAAAAAATGGTTAGAACAGCAGGGATTAGTCAGTTTTAACGACAATAATCAGGATAATGGCAACGGTCCCCAGTCGATCTCGATCGATTAGGGATCAGGGGTTAGCTGTTGGGGGTGAGGGTATTCTCCCATCCCCAAAACCCCCCGCTTACCACTGCATCAGCTTAACTTTCGGCTGAAAGTAGATAAATTTCCTCGGCTACTCGTTTTAAGCGTCTTAATTGCGCTTCCATATCCTTTTTAGTCCATTTGGCGGCGAATTGCTGGAATCCCCACCCCACAACTGGATTAGGAATCGCAAACTCAAAACGATTGATTAAACAAGTGCCGCCATCATTGGGTTGACATTCCCAGCGATCGCATCCGCGAAAAAAGCCTTCAAATTGCCAGACAATTAATCCCGGTTCTCTCTCAATCACCGTACTTTTTAGCGTCGGCTGAATTAGGGGAATTTGAATCAAAAAACGACTTCTCCCACCGATATCGGTCTTCCAATCCCCGATAGGTTCACAAACTAACAATGGATTCAACCAACGACGCATTAACTCTAAATCCGTGATACAACGCTCTACCGTCGTGGCACTAGCTTTAATCTGAATTGATTGTTCAAATACTTGACAAGATGACATTGATCTGCTTATAAGTGGGTGGGTGGAATTAAATATAAGATGAACGTAGGTTGGGTTGAAGCATGAAACCCAACGCCTGCATGGGTTACGCTACCGCTAACCCATCCTACAAATAATTGTGCCTCCCTACTTAAATTGCTGGCTGAGAATTATCGGTAGTCGGACAAAAATAAAGTTAACTGTGCAGACAAGGCAACAGTAAGGGTTTCGGCCTTGATTACATTTCTTAACATAGTGTTGTTTATAGCCTTTCTCATCAAGATAAAGTGTAACCTAATTTGCTATGGACGACCGGCGACCGACTCCCCAAAACGAAAACTTCGTACCTCACCATTAAGATAACTGCTCTCAAGCTCACTTTTTCACTAGCTTGAGCAACTCTCGAAAACGTTGGCGTAAACTCTCGATATTAACTGATAATAACATTGGTATCGAGAACAAAGCGTCTAGTCATCTTCATTTAAGAGAGATTCTAAAATTTCAAGGGTTAATCCTCTCTCTTGTGCTTTTTGTCCAATAGTATCCATCGTTTTATATAATTTGTCCAGAGATTCTTTTCTAGATAAATTTGAAGATTGAACATAAAAAGCGATTTTTTCTGCTATTTTTTGACGCTCTTCTTCCGTTGCATTCCAATAAGTTTCAGCAACATCTAAAGGAACTTTGATTAGGATTTCTGTTTGATAGTTTGTCATAATTATATTTTCTGAGTTTAGTAGTAAAGAAATTTAGTCGAAATTAATAGCTTCCCTTCAGCCAGCGTTACAGTCTAGAAGTTTCAGTTACTCTAGCGCATTGTTAAACTGATTGTCAAGTTTAGTTACTCTCAATTTAATATCTGTAATTTACTTTGGTTGCGAAAAACCAGTGCCGCTAGTGTAAGTATTCTCCAGCGCCGGGGCTAAATCTAGAGATGACGTTGGGGGGAAGGCTAATGTGGGAACGGTAAATAAATTTCGCTGAGTTGCTTGCTATGATTAGGGGTAATTATTAACACTTCTTAAAGAGCGAGTGGGAAAATGAGGCAAGTCATTGTATATCGAGACGAAGATGGCTATTGGATTGTGGAGTGTCCAAGTCTCAAGGGCTGTGTTAGTCAGGGAAAAACGAAAGAAGAAGCCTTGATTAATATAAAAGAGGCGATTGCCGGTTATATTGCGGCTTTAGCGGAAGACGGCTTGCCGATTCCAGCAATTATTAGAGACGTTGAAGTCTAACCATTATGAGCGGAATTAATCGCGAGATTTTTCTTGACACTAAGCATATTTCTAAACATCTACCGAATACTCCACAATCACGGAGATTACTGTTACGAGGACGAGCTATTCATGTGTTTAAAGATGAAGATACAATGCTACGAGTTATTCAGGCTATCATGGAAAGGGGTGAATACACGGGCAATGTTCGAAACTATGAGCGCTATGGGCTATTCTTTGCCGAAGCGATTGGTTGTCGTATCAGCCCAGATGGTTTAAAGTCTTCTTTATTCTACGGCGAGGTTAAGATTAATGCAAACAACGAATATCACGCAATTCCTCGAACCCGACCTAGTGAAGGATAATTGGCGCTTCCTAGAAGTTTGGGTGGATTCCATGCAGTCCCCTCCCTATATCCTGCTAGTGTTGATCGATAAGGCGAGGGGGTGTTATGTTTTTGATCCTGCTGAAAAGTACCGTCTCGTCAAGGCGTTTCCAGATTATGAAGAGGCTCAACTCTGGCTCTTGGAAGATGAATACGAACCGATTGAAGGACGATTATCTAGTGAGGAAAGCGCTTAGATTTGTTTAAACTTGTCGTTTGGAATGAAGTCAGAATATCGCCTTACCAGTGCCGTTAGGGTAAGCACCGAGATAGTTACGAATGGAGTCAGGTTTGGGTAATTGGCGCTAGGATTATCGGAGGATTTTCTTTCGGCACTGGTAGAAAACAATTAGGAGGGGTTATGATCCCGGTTAATGAGGCTCAACAAAAGTTGCAGGATTTGATTGATTCAGTGACTGTTTCCCACGAACCCATTATTATTGAGGGATGCGATGGTAATGCAGTTTTGCTATCTGAAGGGGATTGGAAATCGGTACAAGAAACGTTATATCTCCTCTCAATTCCGGGGATGCGAGAATCAATTCGGGAGGGACTGGCAACGCCGGTTGAAGAATGTGCTGAGGAGCTAGAATGGTGAGGTGGAAATTGGTTTACACCAAACAGGCGCAGAAAGAAGCTAAGAAGCTTAATTCTAGTCATTTAAAAAATAAAGCGCAGATGTTACTTGACATTCTTCAGGTCAATCCATTCCAAAATCCCCCGCCTTAGGAAAAGTTAGTGGGAGATTTGAATGGTGTGTACTCTCGGCGAATAAGCATTCAGCATCGTCTTGTGTACGAAGTTATTCAATCTGAGGGTATAGTTAAAATCCTGCGGATGTGGACACATTATGAATAGCGTTAAGACATCGTTAAATCTAGGATTTGCTGAAAAACTTTTTCGGCAAACCCTAACTATAGGCTCAAGCTCACTTTTTCACCAACTTGACAAATTCTCGAAAACGTTGGCGTAATCTCTCGATATTAGCCGATTTCCCGCCATAACGCCAATCAACGTAGGCGCAAGCAATCTCCTCGATAATATTCGCCACTGGCGGCGGTTGGACGCGGCGGGCGGCGGTGGCGTATTCTAAAGGGGTTTGAGCGGGATGTTTACCATAACCGGCTTCTGTTAAGATTCCTAACATTTGCTGGTATAAACGCTCGATTGGTGGTAGTTTTGCTAACCGGCGACCCCGACGCCAACGATGGAACTGTCCCCATCCTAACCAACCAGCGTAAGCGAAGACGACCCCCACTAAACCGCCGAGAATTCCCCCGAAAAGACTGCCGGAAATAAAGCGCCATAACCAGGCCAATAACTGACCGATAGTAACGATAACATTTTCCCAAATCAGACCGAGAAAACCCGTTACTGGGGAGGGCAACCATCCGGCTACCCATTGCCAAAATTGCTTGAGGACGCTAAAAGGTTCCGCTTGCTCAAAGGATGGGGGAATTAATTCGTGGCCCGGGATAGGATCGAAATTGTACCAACCGTAACCGGGGAAAAACACCTCTGTGATGGCGTAAGCGTCCGTATTTTGGACAACATAAAAGCCAGTGAAAGGATTAAACTGGCCAGGAGCAAAACCGGTGGCTAATCGGGCAGGAATACCGATCGAGCGTAACATAATCGTTAACACGGTGGAAAAATGATCGGCGTAACCCCCCTGAAAACGAAACAAAAAGGCCGAGACTAAATCCTCATTTTCGGCTAAAAAGGGCAAATCGGCTTTTAATTCGTAGTTTTGCTTCAATGCTTGGGCTAAATATAGGGCCTTCTCGTAGGGAGAGGTTAACGGTGTGGGAGATTTTGCCAGCAATTCCTCGGTTTTTCGGCGGACTTTCGGGGCAATTTCGGCAGGAATTTGTAAATAATGCTTGAGAATAGACTTAGGGTAGGTTTCTGGTGCCGATCGCAGTTGGCTGCGATTGCGTTCCGGCACTTGTGAGATTACAGTATAAGTTAGCCCTTCCGCTAACCCCCCCGGCGACCTTAAGCTATTTTCTCGGTCTAAAGATACCTGTCGGGTAGGAAAAAAGAGAAACTGAGGCGAAGTAAGAGCGGGGATAATATTCGGTAAACTGGAGACAATGCTGTAAGTTTGGACTACCTGATGGGTTTTGGCTTGGGTTGCAGGTAGCGGCACAAAAAAGCGATAGGACCAACTACTGCGATTTAAATCCTCCACTTCTTGATCTCGCGAGATTTGCCACCCTTGACCAGTATAGCGATCAAAGGCCATAGCCCGCCAGAATCCGGGGGCTTGGGAACGTACCCGCATGACTGTCTGGGGAGTCATACTTCCCCGCAAATTTTGGTTGATTTGGGGGTTAAAACCGTAATAAAAGGTGGAATCTAACTGTCCTGACCCTGTAGTGGGACTATTACCGCCATTTACGCCACCATTCCCCGTTTCACCCTCGCGCACATAGCCGGGGTTAACGATTTGTCGGTCTCCCTGTTCAAAATCCTGATTTTCCATACCTCCTGGACTATTGACGGGAAAAGATTGAATTTGATAACCAGGAAAACGCGGCATCAGGGCAAAAATTGTCAATCCCAAGAGGAGAATTGTCAGAAAGAAAATCCCGAAACGTTTGGGAGAAAGGGGAGAATTTTGTGGGGAAACTAATTTTTTTGTAGCTAGACGGGGGGGTTTCTTTGCCAAGAAAGGGAGACTCTGATTGAGATTATCTAAACCTAAACGAGAACGATAGTCTAAAACTAGGGTAGGTAGGGATAAAAGCAGAAAGAGGATTAACCAAGGCGCAAAAGCGAGGGTTTGGGAGATTGTCCCGGCGACTCCCAAGAGAATTAAACCGATTACCATAGAATACCCCAAATCTTTGCGTCGGGGCAGGTCAAAACTATGGAGAATTTGCAGTTGAATTAATAATTGTGTTAGGGCAATGCGACTATCCTGCATCGCAACGATATTACCCAAGAATAGCGCCAACACTACCAACATTCCGATCGCTATACAAAATTTTGCCCCGATATTGCGCTTTTTCCTGCGTCGCCAACTCCAGATTCCGCCGATAATACTGAGAGGAACGGCCCAAATACTGGTATAACTATCAGTAGCCACATCGGTGGCGATAATACCGACGATTACTAAAGCTTGCACCAGAATTCTTAAAATAATCGATTCCTCGGTTTCTGGCAAGGGAGAAGATTCTATCTTTTGCCAGAGGGTTTTTAAGGAAGGTCTTGGACGAGCGGCACTGCTAACCATAGGGTAAATTGGGAGAAGGACAAAGAAGTTAATTTTATATTTCCCAGTTTTAATCTCGATCGCTCCATGGGGTAAAGTGGATTTTAGATGTCAGGAGTCAGGAGACGGGAGATAGGGAGCAAAAAGCTGATGACTGATAACTGATAACTGATAACTGATAACTGATAACTGACCTATGATAGCCGTTACCAACCCTGAAATTTTACCGTTACTTCATCCCCTGATTGGACAATTAGCCACAGCAATTCTGTCCCACTGGGAAAATTATCTTGATTTGTCGCCCTTTGAGTTACCCGAAGGTTTAGGCTATGTGGAGGGACGTTTAGAAGGGGAAAAATTAATTATCGAGAATCGCTGCTATCAAACCCCCCAGTTCCGCAAAATGCACCTAGAACTGGCTAAACTGGGCAATGGTTTGGATATACTTCACTGTGTCATGTTCCCCCGTCCAGAATATCCGCTGCCGATGTTTGGATGTGATATAGTCTCCGGCAAAGCGGGAATCAGTGCCGCTATTGTGGATCTTTCTCCCACCAGTGTCGATAAAACCCTCTCTAGTGCCTATAATCAAGCTTTAGCGGCTTTACCTGGGGTCGATTTCGCTCAAGCTCGTGATTTGCCGCCTTGGGGTCATATTTTCTCGGAATATTGTCTGTTTATTCGTCCCGAAACCGCCGCCGAGGAACGACAATTTTTACAAAGAGTAACAGATTTCTTGACAATTCACTGCAAATGTGCTAGGGAAAGTCAGCCTCTTTCTGGGGAAGAAGCGCGCATTTATTTACAGGGACAACGGGATTATTGTAGTCAACAGCAGAAAAACGATAAAACTCGGCGTGTACTAGAAAAAGCCTTTGGTTGGGAATGGGCAGAGCGTTATATGACGGGCGTTCTCTTTGATTTGCCCGATTAAGTAGGGAGGCACAATTATTTGTCGGATGGGTTAATGGTATAAAACCCTACACCCCACACCCCACACCCCACACCCTGCCCCCACCGAAAAACTTTTTTAGTAAACCCTAATTAGGCCAGAAGTCTCTTGAAACTTAACAATATTAATAGACAAAGACAGGAAAATAATTGCTAGATTGATTTAGGTACAGTTAACTGTAACCGCGAGAAGAAGAGAAAAAAAGCGGTTTTCCCCGGTAAAACCGCCAAAAAGCCCTAGCTTAATTTCTCGATTCTGACAATTAAATAAATATTAAAACAGCCGATGAATCTAACGAACTTTCCTTGGTTAACTGCCATCATCCTTTTTCCCATCGTCGCCGCTTTATTAGTTCCCATAATTCCCGATAAAGACGGTAAAACCGTGAGATGGTTTGCTCTGACGGTGGGATTAATCGACTTTGCCCTAATTATCTACGCTTTCTATACCAGTTACGATTTCGCTAATCCCAATCTGCAATTAGTGGAAAGTTACCAATGGTTGCCCGAAATTGACCTAAGATGGTCCTTAGGAGCCGATGGCCTCTCCATGCCTCTGATTATCTTAACGGGATTTATCACCACTCTGGCTATCTTAGCGGCTTGGCCGGTGACTTTTAAACCGAAACTATTCTACTTCCT
>NZ_JASJFF010001032.1:0-1173 GCF_030065435.1 Microcystis sp. M53603_WE2 | reverse complement strand
GAATTGCCAGATTCTTTCTTGGAGCCTCTTGCCCTCAGAAGCTGTTTACTGTTTACTGTTGACTGTTCACTGAATATCGGCTTCTCCCCCCACCACCACATCGCGGATGCGGAGACTGGGGCCACCGCAGCCGACCGGTAAACCACTTTGACCCCCTTTTCCGCAGCCTCCTGACTCGTCCCAGTAGAAATCATCAGCAATTGCCTCAATATTGCCTAGGGTTTTAAAGACATTACCGGAGAGAGTCACATCTTTAACGGGTTCAGCAATTTCTCCATCGCGAATCATCCAAGCTTCCCCGGCGCTAAAAGTGAACATTTCGCCGTTAGTCATGCCTCCCTGCCAATTTTGGGCATAAACTCCCGTTTTTATGCCCGAAAATAACTCTTTAACCGCAGTGGTTCCCCGTTCAATCCAAGTGTTGGTCATGCGGACAATGGGCGGATAATGATAATTGAGACAACGGGCGTTACCGGTCGGTTTTTCGCCTAATTTGCCCGCCGTTTCCCGCGAATGCAGTCTTCCCACCAAAACCCCATCTTTAATTAACTGAGTCGTCGTCGCGGGGGTTCCCTCATCGTCATAAAAATAACTGCCCCGATGACCTTCTGGACCTGCCCCGTCAAAGATTTGCAGGTTATCTGGTCCGAAACGTTTGCCCATACTCATCACTTCCAAAAGGTCGGGATTTTCGTATAACATATCTGCCTCGGAAAGGTGGCCAAAAGCCTCATGGACGAACAGACCGGTTAAAATGGGATCGATGACGACGGTGTAGGTATCGCCCTTGACAGGGGGCAAAACTAGGGCTTCTACGGCCCGTTTAGCCGACCCTTGCACCTGTTCTTCTAAATTGACCAGATCCTCGAAAGCTTTTCGGGATCCGGTGGTTTCCCGGCCTGTTTGTACGCTGTCCCCATCCCTAGCGGTGGCCGAAAAACGCATTTCTACGTCTGACCATTTTTGTTCGATTAAAGTCCCGTCAGAAGTACCTAAAAGAATATGTTGACTACTATCGCTATAACGGACGGAAGTGGTGGCAATACTGGGATGGTGTTGACGCAGTAAGTTATTATAGCGATCGCAGAGGGCTTTTTTATCGGCTAATGGTACTAAACGGGGATCCGTTCCTGTTAAAGGCAATTCACAACTAATAATTACAGGTTCTACTGG
>NZ_JASJFF010001328.1:0-1316 GCF_030065435.1 Microcystis sp. M53603_WE2 | reverse complement strand
TTGGTATCAGAGCTATCAGATTTTTAGGGCTAATTGTGCATCTGCTGGGCAAACAAATTAGCCTGTAATTCAGAGCCGGCAATCGTTTTGACGATTTAGATAAAATTTTCAATGTGACACTTTAGGGTGCGGAATGTGGGTTTCAGTGATCAGTTAACAGTGTGCAGTAATCAGTGTGCAGTAATCAGTGAAAAGACAGTAGGAAACTGCTATTTACAGCCTTTCTCGTCAAGGTGAAGCACAGACACTAATACTTGCTAATCAACTATTTCAGCTGCAAGAACGAACCTCATGTATCTGAGAAACGCTGTAATACTGCTCACTTAAAACTCAAATCTGATCAACTGATCACTGATCACTGATTAGGAGTTGATTTTAGCTTTTTTAGCGATCGCTAGTAAGAGATAGATCACCAGTAGATACATCATTGGTAACACTAAGGTCATGGTAGGCATTGTTTGATTAGGGAGGAGAGAAGATAGTTAAAATTAGGTAGGCTCGATCTTTCCCCATTGATCATCGAATGACTAGCGACGAGAAAACTAGCTAAATCTGCAAACAGATCGAGCTTATCCGTCAGTCACTCTACCAAGAGACCGGGACCGAGTTGGACAGGTAATCGTTTTCAACTCCATTCTTCGCACCAGAAACCGACGAGAAAAAATTCCTCATCTTAACAATTCCTAGGTGAGAACTGGGGGTTAATTTCTTGCAACTGCCACTATCAACTTAACATAAGTTGTCAAGGACTGGGAAAAAATTTTTTTAAGCTCGATCGAAAGGAGAATAATCAAGATTTTGCAAAGAAGATTGTCGTCGTAATCATACGAAATCCTGTTTAAAAGGTAATAAAATATTGGGAAGTGGGGAGTGGGAAGTGGGTTTTTAAAGTTAGATTGGCAGTTAATCGTACTATTAAAAACGGCTCTGGTATCAAAAAGTCTCAGGGAATTATCCTACAGTTGGGAGAGTAGTTTCCGAGCATCGGCGATGATTTTATCACCCCAGAGATTTTTTGGCAGGGTTTCAACCTGAGAAAATTCAGGGTCGATTTTAAGCGCGCTTTTAGCGAGTTCGATCGCTTTCCCCGTATTGCCTTGACGGTAGAGAGTAACAGCGAGAGCCAGTTGATTTTCGGCAGATTGGGGGTTAATTTCGAGACTTTTTGAAATTGGCTAAGCTAAAACGCACTTAAACCACCTAAAATAGAAATAGTAACTTGAGAAAAATCCTACTTATGCCAGCCAAAGATTTCCTAGACTTAGAAGAAAAGAAAAACTTACAAAAAGCTCTTAAAGAAGAAGAAAGAGCAGAGG
>NZ_JASJFF010000609.1:0-3502 GCF_030065435.1 Microcystis sp. M53603_WE2 | reverse complement strand
TAAATCCTTATCTGGTAAGAGACTTAATTGATTAGTTTGCTCTAGAGCAAAAACAATTGACAAAAATCGCTAAATGCCTTTCTATGTAAGGGTTCCATCCCTTATAACCCCCGTCCATTGCATAACACAAACCGAAGAGCCCCAAGTCTCAAGCAGCAAAACGAGTACAAAAATCACAATGTATTAACTGCGCTAAAACGATTAAAAATCAAGATGCTCATTGTCCCCATTGCGGTTATTATCAATATGTAGAATGTCATCATTGCCATGAGTTAACTTATAAAAATTTACCTTATTGTTATCATTGTGGTACTGCACAAACTTATGATAGTTAATAGTCCCCAAGCTACTGAAACGAGCAAAGAGAGAATTGCCACTTTATCAACTAATCAATTATGGATTTACTCGAATACCAAGCCAAGGAAATATTTGCTCAAGTCGGCATCCCCATTTTACCTTCCCAACCAATCCACGAACCGGGGGGACTAAAAAGATTAAACATTCCCTACCCCATCGTGCTGAAGTCCCAGGTACGAGCGGGAGGACGGGGAAAAGCAGGGGGGGTGAAATTTGTCGCTAATACCATTGATGCGATCGCTGCTGCCCATGCTATCTTTCATTTACCGATTGCCGGAGAATATCCAGAGGTAATCTTAGCAGAAGCCAGGTATAATCCGCAACAGGAGATATTTTTAGCCATTTTACTTGATTATCATCTGCAAAGACCGGTTTTACTGGGTGCGAGTCAAGGGGGAATGGATGTGGACAGTTTACTGGAAACCATGCAAAAAGTGGTCATCGAAGCGAGATTTTCCCCCTATCTCTGTCGGCAATTAGCCGTATCTATGGGTTTAAGAGGGTCTTTGATCGAGTCTATCAGTCAAATTCTCGAAAAAATGTATAGTCTCTTTGTCAGCAAAGATCTCGATATTATCGAGATTAATCCCCTGGGTATCAACGAAGCTGGGGAAGTGATGGCCCTAGATGGCAAAATAAGTGTTAATGATGCCGCTTTAGCTAGACATCTCGATCTCCTAGCTTTGACCCCACCCCAATTACAATCCCCTTGGTCGATAATTGATCAAACCGGCCGAATAGCCGTGATTAGCAATGGCCAGGGTTTGATGTCCACTGTCTGGGATGCCTTGGCAGGCAAGGGGGCAAAACTGGCGGCATGGCTTATACTGGAGGAAAGACTAGAATTAGAGCAATTAAACGAGCAAATAGAGTCTGGTCTGCAACAATTCCAACTATTGGCCGATTTAAAAGTGATTATCGTTGATATTATCAGTTATCCCGACTTTGGCCAAAAAGCGATCGAGAGTATTAGCAATTACTACCGCAGTTATAGCCCATTATCACCCAGCCGGGGCAGCGGCGAACGGATGATCCGGGCTACCCGACAGGAAAGACAAACCTTGGAACCCAGATCTTTTCCCAATCCCACCGTACCACAAATAATTTTTCGCGTCCTAGCTGACAGCAAAGCGATCGATCTCAGTCAGAGTTTAGCTGATGTTAACTTTCATTGGTTAGAGTCTTTAGAAGAGGTAGTCACGGCAGCAATTAAATTAGCCTAGAATTAGTGATCAGCAGCAATTCTCATTTTGAAATAAATAGAGCATTAACCCCGATTTTGGAAGGCAAAATATAGTAGAAAGTGACTATTTTTCAGGGAGAGGCGATCACTAAAAAAACAATTGGTTGGATAAATTAAGTATAAATACTCAAGCAATCAAAGGGATTGGCTGAGAACGAACGGGGTAAATTCAGGAAGATAGTTCTGTTTTTAGAATAAGGAATTCAAGGGAAATAAAAATTTATAATTATTGTCAGCTAAGGTAAAATGGGTGAGTTAGAAATCCACCAGCACGTCAAATTATTCCAAGATGGCTCAAAAAGCGGCAACCCTAGAAATTTCGGAATTAATGCAATTTTTACGTCAAGAATTAGATGATTTACCCGATGAGAGGAAACCTGGAAATAATAGAAAATATGAGGTAGAAGATGCCGTGATGGCGGCATTTTCAGTCTTTTTTACTCAGTCGCCGTCTTTTTTAGACCATCAACGTTTAATGAAAAGTAATAAGGGAAAAGATAATGCTGAAAGTTGATTTTCAATTGAAAAAATTCCTGGGGATAATCAAATAAGAAATTTGTTAGATCCAGTGCCAGCCTCTAATGTCTCTAGGACTTTTCAAAAAGTCTATCAATGGTTAAAGGAAAAGGGAGTTTTGAAAAAGTTTCTCTACTTAGATGGAGAAATTTTAGTGGCGTTAGATGGCACAGAATATTTCTCATCCAAGAAAATTCATTGCCCTCATTGTAACTGTCGTAATCATCGAAATGGAACCACAACTTATTTTCCTGGCTGTGTCACACCGATGGTGGTTTCTCCTAAGCAAAAACAAGTAATTAATTTAGAGCCAGAATTCATTAAAAAACAAGATGGGCATCAAAAACAAGACTGTGAAAATGCGGCCGTTAAAAGATGGTTAAATAAGAATCATAAAAATAAGTATGGTTATCCTGTAACTCTTTTAGGAGAAGACTTATATTCTCACGAACCTGTTTGTGAATTAGCGGTAAAACAAGGTTATAATTTTATTTTTGTTTGTTTAGAAACGTCGCCTAAAACTTTATATGAATGGCTAGAATTTTTAGAAAAAAGTGGCGAAGTTACGACCGTTGAAAAGAAACAATGGGATGGGCGAAAAAATCTAATTTATCGTTATCGTTATGCTTCTAGAGTTCCCTTAAGAGAGGGCGACTCAAGTCTCGAAGTTAATTGGTGTGAAGTGACTGTTATTAATGAAAAAACCCAGAAAACTATCTACCAAAATAATTGGATAACTAATCATAAAATCACGGAAAATAATGTCGAAGAAATTGTCAAAGCTGGACGCAGCAGATGGAAAGTTGAAAATGAAGGCAATAACGTTCTTAAAAATCACGGTTATAATTTAGAGCATAACTTTGGTCATGGTCAGAATCATTTGTGCGAGTTCTTATTGTCTTTAAATTTACTAGCTTTTTTATTTCATACCGTTTTAGATTTAGTTAATTACACCTATCAAAAGATTCGTGAGCTATTAGTAACTCTGACTTCTTTCTTTAATGATATTCGTACCCTATTAAAATTTATTTGGTTTAAGAATTGGTCGGAGTTTTTCTCATTTATTCTCACCGAATATGTCCCATTCAAACAAGTAAATTCTAGTTGAAAATGTCAGAACTCTTGAAGGCGAAAAAGAAAGTTGTTTATAAAAAAAACTAAAAATTTTGTTAGAATTTCATCTGAATTTATAAGTTGAAATCGATTTTTCATGGACAGAGTTCTTAAAACCTGTCTATCTCCAGCGTTGGATGATAATTAGGGTCTGCTGAAAAAGTTTTTCCTGGGGGTAGGAGTCAGTAGCCGGTCGTCAGGAGTCGGTCGTTTTAGGCTTTGTTGCCCTTGTTTTTTGTACCAAGCGATGTACTACAAGAAGGATAATGCAAG
>NZ_JASJFF010000400.1:0-5174 GCF_030065435.1 Microcystis sp. M53603_WE2 | reverse complement strand
TGGCATTCTGTCCGGTGATTAAATCCGTGGTAGCGATCGCACCAGCATTAACCATAGGATTATAGGGACGATTGGTTTTTTCATCGAGAATAATCGAGTTAAAAGCTTCCCCCGTGGGTTCAACACCGACTTTACTGTTAACGTATTCCCTTCCGTGATCTTCTAGGGCTAATCCAAAGACAAAAGCTTTAGAAATCGATTGTACTGTAAAGGTTTGCTGACAGTCGCCCACCTCAAAAATCTGACCGTCAGTGCTAATTACAGAAATACCAAACCATTCTGGAGCTGCTAGGGCTAATTCCGGAATATAATCGGCGATATGACCCGTCTGTAAATCAGAGTATTTTGCGTGCAGATAGTTAAGATAGTTCCGAAAAGGATAGACTAACTCTTGCCCGGAATTGACGGGACTAATAAAATCTTTTGGGGAAGCCATAGAGGAGTATAGCAGTTATCGTTTAATTGCCACTCTAGAGACGTTGATAGACACATCTCTAGAGAATTTCTGTAATCCCTAATTAACTTCTCGAACCGCGATAAATGCGATCAGCTTGGGAGGGTTCTAAATAATTATAGCCCGGTTTTTGGGTCGAGGAGCCATTCTTTTTGGCCACAGTATTAACCGCAGGAGTCGCTTTTTTTACCTCCGCGTGAGTCCTGATATAATCCTCAGAAATCTTGAAGGGATGACTATTGGGAAGGTGACGACTAGAGGGTAAATTGTCTTCTGGTTCGGGATGGGTGATTTTACTATGGGGAGCGACAAAATCGTGTAGGATGGGATCGTAGGCTAAAATTTCGCCGGTTTCAATCCGAAAAATCCAACCGTGTAGAGATAATTTACCCTGATGTAATCGGGAACGAATAATTGGATAGCTTTGCAAATTACTTAACTGGTTGAGAACATTTTCTGCTACTGTCACCTCGATCAGTTCTTCTCCTTCTAGTTCTTTGTAATTATCCTTAACTAAACGTCGAGTAGCTTCTGCTTGCTTTAACCAATCGTAAACTAAAGGCATTTCATCGGCCAGACTCTGCAATTTTAATAAACCTTTCATCGCTCCACAATGGGAGTGACCGCAGATAATCACTTGCTCGATGCCGAGAGCGTTGATAGCATATTCTATAGATGCACCTTCACCACCATTGGTTGCTCCGTAGGGAGGAATTATATTTCCCGCATTACGAATTACGAATAATTCCCCCACCTCCGCTTGGGTAATTAGGTTAGGATCGATACGGGAATCGGAACAGGTGATAAACAGGATTCTCGGTTTTTGTCCGTGGGAGAGTTGCTCAAATAATTGCCGATGTTCATCAAAATAACCACTCTGGAACTTTTCTAGTCCCTGTAGGAGTTTCTTCATAATAATTTTTCTGGTTTAGTTTGATCGCTATTGAGTCGATCCTTTCAGCATTATCGGGCATGAGATAACAGCAATGCAACCGGCCAGATTAGCGATCGCTATCGACGGCGAGATCGGTTATATTTTGTTAAGATAAGATACAGACTGTATCTAAGCAAATTTTATTTTATGGAAACTGCAACAATTTTGGGTATTTCGATCGCTGCCGCTTTGGTGGGGATTACCGCTTTAGCTCTTTATACCGCTTTTGGACCGCCAGCAGCAGAATTAAGCGATCCTTTTGAAGATCACGAAGATTAATTCTTTAATAACCATGTGGCTATTTGCCAAGGAGAAATTTGCTCCATAGGATCGATCGCTCTTTCTAAACCGTCGATCGATTCTTTTATTGTTAATTGTAATTGATTTTGCCAATCAATAACAGCGTTTTCTCCCTGACATTCATAAACGCGCATTACCCAACCCCGAAAGGATGTTTCACTTTGTTTTAAACTCATTAAAATTAAGTTATCGGCCGAGAATTTTAACCATTGTGCCACGGGTGGCAACTGGTTTGATTGAGAAGAATTAGTAATAAAAACAACGGTGACAGGTGAGTTTAACTGCCAAGCGTGATGGACAGTTTTCGCCGTTTTCCAGTTACCTTGATGGGGATATATTGCATAGGTAAATTCTTGTTTCCCCAGATCCGCCTCGGGATCGGGCCATCGGGGACTTCTCAACAGAGTTAATCGCAGTTGCCGGTTAGTAGCATCATAGCCATATTTATTATTATTTAAAAGACTAACCCCATAGTTTGCCTCTGTATCGGTTAAATCTGCCCATTTATGCGCGTAAACTTCCCATTTTGGTGATTCTGGTTCGTGGGAACGCTCGATCGCACCACAGGCAATTTCATAGGTGGTAAAATCGCTGTTTAGGGTGAGAGGAAAAGCGGTTTTTACTAAAGTATGTTCCTGCTGCCAATTAACAATAGTTTTAATCTGGAGAATAGGAGAATCTTTTTCTAAGATATAATCTTGACAAAATTCCGAATCAGCTAAACTTCTGATCACGCGAATCTGCCAGCGCAAGGCACCACATTCTAAGCATTCGATCGATTTTAATACTGTTTTAGGTAAGGGATATTGTTGATAATTAGGATCGATATTCCAAGCGTCCCAATATTGTCCTTGATCTTTAAATCCCTGTAATTGGTTCCCCGCAGCTTGCAGGATTTCTTTTTGATTAATTATATCAAATATACTATCTATATCCCCCGTTTCCGAGTTAATAGTAACTTTAAGCAAGCCATTATCTAAAATAAATTGGCAGTTAGTTAAATTTTTCTCGGTTGCTTGCTGATTGGGAACTAACCAAAATAACTTATAACCCACAGCAGGAATATTTTCAGCGATAAATAATAGCTGATTGTCGTGGGATAATTGCGAAGGACATAGACAATTATTTAAGTCATAAACTGAACAATTGACAGATTCTATAGATAAAGAGATAACCTGGGTTCTTTCCCAGTTAAG
Source organism: Microcystis sp. M53603_WE2 (assembly GCF_030065435.1). Classification (NCBI taxonomy): domain Bacteria; kingdom Bacillati; phylum Cyanobacteriota; class Cyanophyceae; order Chroococcales; family Microcystaceae; genus Microcystis; species Microcystis sp. M53603_WE2. Next base: position 2,290 of record NZ_JASJFF010000400.1, on the reverse strand, counting down.
AGAATTAAAAACTAGAAAAGGTTTTGCTTGGGGATGGGGGGGATTAGGTAAATTAATTTGAGTGGCAATTGCTTGTAAAGCTTGATGTAAAATTGCTTCACCTGTGTTGATAACTTGCCGCCATAACTGATTGGCATCCCTAAACACTTCTGGGATAGAAGTACCAGGCAGTATATCATGAAACTGATTTAATAAAACCTTTTTCCAGGCGGATTCTATCTCGACTTTCGGATAGGGAATCTCTAGTAAAATATTAGCCAGAGAAGACCATAATTCTCCTTGATACAAGAGGATTTCACAGTAACGATTATAGGCCTTTTGGTCAGCGTGGGTAGTATAACAACCGCGATGGAATTCTAGATATAATTCATCATCCCAGATAGGGAGATTACTTGTCTCCAGACTGTTCAGATAAGTTGTTGCTTGGCTAAATTTTAACTGGGGGAAAAAAGGAGATTTTTGCCAACGTTGGGCTACCTCTAACATATCACGAGTCGGACCGCCGCCATGGTCGCCAACACCTGGCAGCCAAAAAATATCTTTTAAGCCGGTTTGCCGTTCCCAATTGAGAGCATGATCGGTCATAATAATTGGGTTAGTATCCATAACTCCGGCAACATTGGGAGGAGACATTAGGGAAAGAATTTTACTGCCATCGGGAGATTGCCACCAGAAAAAACCGTGGGGAAATTTAGTCGTATCATTCCAATGTAGTTTCCCAGTTACAAAATATTTGATGCCAAAGGATTGAAGAATTTGCGGCAATTGGTAGGGAAACCCAAAGGTATCCGGCAGCCAAGCAGTTTCAGTGATTTGTCCAAATTTTTCTTGAAAATATTTTTGTCCATAAAGTAGTTGTCGAAATAGGGATTCTCCGGAGATCAAATTGACTTCTGGTTCTACCCACATCGCGCCCAAAAGTTCCCAAGATTGCCCTTTATATGCCTCTAGAATTGCTTGAAACAGGTCAGGATGATGTTTTTCTGTCCAGTCGTAAATTAGGGGGCTAGAATGACCAAATATGAGGGCAGGGAAATCTTTTTGGAGGTTTAAAACCGAGATAAAAGTGTTTTGTGCCACTTGCCAAGTTTCTGCCAACGGCCACAACCAAGCCATATCCAAATGTGCATGACCGAGAAGATGAAAACTGCGTTCTTTGAGAGGTTGAGCGAGGGGTTGTAGGGATTGACGAATTGATTCTAGGGAGCGATTAAATTTATCTTTGTTGGTGACATTATCCCAGTCAATATTATCGAGAGTAGCGGTAAAAGCCGCTAATTTTTCAGGATAAAAAGTTTGCAGATAATTATGGAGAATGGTTAATTCATCAGCGACAAAACTAGGATCGATCGCTTGGCTATATTCATAGATTAACTGCGATTTCATCAAACCACCAATATCATGATTGGGACTGACTAAACGCAGAGTAACAAGGATTTCTTGACCAGTAGAGACCGAGTTGGAAAGTAAAATGCGGGTGGAAGAATCAAAGAGGTCTCCTGCTTGGATAAATTGATTATTAACATAAATTTTGACATCTTCCGCCCACCAAGTTAAGATTAATCTCAGTTCCATTCCCTCTAAAGGATAACCGGCTAAATGTTCGGGGACAATAATTTTTTGAGTTAGATATTGGATTTGTCTGCCGGCAGGCCAAATAATGTATTGTTTTTCATTGAGGGTGACGGGTTGAATTGGTTTTCCCGCTGCTGTAGCGATAAACCAATTTTTCTGAACATCTCTGCGGGTGAGGTGAGACAGTTTAGCGATGTTGTCGAGGGGAGACATGAGCCAACAAATAAGTTAATTTTGATTATTTTAAGCGATCGAGGACTAATTGCCCTAGGGGAGAACTTGTGTTAACGCAATAGTGCTGAAGACTTACTTAGGGTTTGCGGCAAAAAGTTTTTCGGTGGGGGTAGGGTGTGGGGTGTGGGGTGTAGGGTGTAGGGTTTTACCCATTTTCAGGGGGTCAATTACCTAATTTTCAGGGAAAAAGTCCCTAAATTTACCCCCCGATCCCTCCAATGGCCGGTACTTTTTGATTTCAAAAAAGCCTAAAAATATTATCCAACAAGGTTTTTAGATTTATTCAGCAAGCCCTACTCAATCTCATCCTTCAACGGTTTATTGAGAATGAGCAGGGAAGAGAAAGCCCGTGATGAGGATTGAACTCATGACCTCACCCTTACCAAGGGTGTGCTCTACCACTGAGCTACACGGGCATTGATCGTGGTGGGCCGGGCCGGATTCGAACCAGCGTAGGCGTAGCCAACGGATTTACAGTCCG
>NZ_JASJFF010000066.1:0-4747 GCF_030065435.1 Microcystis sp. M53603_WE2 | reverse complement strand
TAACCATCCGCTCGTTTAACAATTCTAACTCGTTTAATTTGGTCTATAGGATAAAAGTTTAGGTCTCTAGTTCCTTTTAGTTTAACCGTCCCAATGTTTTTCTTATCTGTGAAAGTTATTTTCTTTCTATCCTCTGATAGTTTCCACCCACAGTTTTTATATTCCACAGAACGATTATTTTTCTGAAACTTGGGATAGCCTTTTTTACCTTTTATTTTTTTCTTACAATTGTCATAGAAACGGGCAATAGCTGACCAAGCCCGTTCGGCCGATGCTTGTCTAGCCATAGAATTTAGAGTATCGACAAACTTGAACTGTTTGGCGAGAACTGCACAATATTTATTGAGAGAATATTTATCGATTTTGTCTTCCCTCTTGGCATCTATCCAAAGCCTTAATGCTTTGTTTCTGATGAATTGTACTGTACGAATAGCTTCATCAATGGCAGAACACTGACTTGGTTTGACCACGGCTTTCATTTCTAAGACAATCATTGTTTATCGACCTCAAACAACTTATTTTATATTAACCTGTACAGCATAGATTGTCAAGATTTTAGTCGTGCTTCGCTGTTTTATATTGGTCGGGGTTTCATCCCGTCGCTAAGTGCGAGGGTCTTCACCCCGACATTTGAGATAAACCGCACGAGCGACGCGGGTACGATTAGCCTCCTGGTCTCCGTGGGCATAAGTTAGATAAATCCAGCGATTTTGGGCAAATTGGGGATGAATTGCCACATCGAGCAGTCCTCCTTGTCCGACGGCAAAAACTTCGGGAACTCCAGCGATGGCTTTTGGGTCTAATTTACCCTCTCTAACTACTCTTAAACGACCGGGGCGCTCTGTGATGAGGATTTCCCCGTTAGGTAGCCAAACCATCGACCAAGGATGCTCTAAACCCTCGATTACGGTCACTTTTTGCCATTGATTTCTCTGGGAATTATTCGCCGAAGTTAATACATTTGCACCTTGACAACCGGAGATAATTATGGTATGTAAAACGCTAGATACTAAAGGCGAGAAAAGGCGATTGAGAGAATTAAGCATTAGTTGGTAACTCCCCAAGTTTGCCATGGCATAGACATCATTAAGGTTGGTTCGGGTTAATTGCTCGTACAAACTATTTGGCAATACCTCTAATTTTCGCTTTTACTTTTTCAATGAATGAAGAAGAATTCACATCGTGGAGATGTTGTTTACTGGCTTTACTTAGGATTGATGCCACTAAACCAAAGGAGGACTGAGAAGAAAAAATCAAATCATTACAACTGGCTAACAAATACATATCCATTAATGCTTCTATGCCATTTTGAACGCGATCAGGACATTGATCCCAGTTCTGGTGCATTCTTTCTCCCGATGGTGGAAACCATTTTGGTGTGGTGATAATATTTGGGAACTCCTCTTGAAATTTTTCAACAACTTCTTGAGAATCTGTAGCCAAGAAAATGCTGTTAAATTTATTGTTTTTGTTGATTTTTTTAGTATTAGTAATTAGCTTATCTAAAGGAATCTTCATGTCTGTGTATCTGACATGAACGCCTAGGGTATTCACTCCAAAGTAAGATGATCGGAAATCTTCGATAGACTGAACAATTTCAGGTTTCAGGCTTAGATGAGAGTTTAATACCTGTTTGATAATAGTACGATCATCCATTTTTGCCAAGTAATCGAACTTCCCATGAAAAAGTTGTCTCATCTGGTTGATTTTATGAGTATAGGCACAGAAAACCAGAATCTCACTCTCATAATTTGTTCTAGATAATTCAACCGACATAGATTGATCCGAAATCCTTAAATCTTTTCTTAGTCCACCAAAAGATTGATCTAACTTATCAATCCATATCTCAGGATAGACAGACTTGGTATCAGGTATAGATTCTACTGAAACGGTCTTTGGACAGTTAAAAAATAGAGGGAAGGAGTTGATATCGTCATGACAATAAGTATTATCCCGCCAATCAATAACTAACTGGCGATTACTAATTTCACTATAGATTATTGCACCACAGGCGGCCAGAATTCGGTTTCCCATGCCAGAGGAACCTTTACAAATCAGAAATTTTCTAGAGCTATTCATATTTTCTATTAAGTATCTACTAAACTATAAACCTAGGCGACGGCGAGTTTTTTTCAAACTAAAGGGAGAGTGAGCCATAAATAGCTTCACAAATTCTAGGCGACGCAGATAGAATCTGTTGGGTTAAACCCTTTAAAACTTCCTTGAGTAGATCGGGACGAGTAAAAACTGTTAAAATAACTGGCGGCAAATAACTAGGTAAAGGCATCTCATCAAGAGACATTGGTAAATTTGTTAAATTCATAGACTACCGCAAAACAAAATTTTTAACATCTGTACAAATCACGCCCTATATATTAACACCTTAATTTGAGTTTGTCAAGCTTAATTACACTTCGATAACTCCCAGCTAGAATTGTTTGACCTTAACTTGAGAGAAAACTTTTATTATAATGTTCGGATATACTGTCTCCTTTGCCTGACCACTTATTAACCATAACTTCCTAGTTGGTAACTCTCCAAGTTTTCAGCAGATCAATATAATTATATTGACTCCATTTTGAGGAGTTGTTTTAGAAAAGTTAAGAGATTTTCTAGTGATGGTATTTGCGTTAAAGTTTGCTCGCTAATCCACCGATCATCAGAAATAGTTGCGGTGTTGGTTTTTCCCGGTTTAAGAATACTAGCAATGGCGGCAATAGTGGCTTTTTCTTTATCAAAAGGTTTCCAGCCAATTTGACTAATTTCCTCCTCAGAAAACTGTTGAATATATGCTTTTGCCCTCTTCATATATTCAGGATAGGCGATTTTTCCACAATCACAAAGTAGGGTATCTAAGACACCTTGATCAACATTATTAGGCAGTATGTATAATCCGACTCTTGGTTTATTTTCTTGAATAGTTCCCGTGGCAGCTACTACCCTGGGAAAGTCGGGAAAATATTCCCGAAAACCCTGATGATATTTACGAGCAACTTCTGCCGGGTTATCTTTATCCGCATCGGCAATAACGGCAAAAGCTGATAATTCATTGTTATAATCCATATCGGCAAGTTTATTGGTTAAATTTTTAATTAATTCACTGCCACCCCCGGCATAAATTGCCACGGATAAAGTCTCAGTATAAAGAATAGATGGCATATCGAGTCTGATGTAAAGTTTTCCAGTTTTAGGAGGAGGATATTTCGGAATAAATTTTTTCCAAATTGGTTCTAGATTTGAGAGTTCTTCACATTTAGAAAACCCCAGAAGTTTACACATAACTTTCACCAGAAAAGCTTGATCATGATTACCTTCCACTCCAATCAATATATGTTCTCGACTCACCAACGAACCTCCTGTCCTAAGTCTTCTCGTAAGCTTTTTAATCGAGTCCAATCATGTCTAACTACTCTAGTATAATTTTCCTTTGGTTCGAGACGATAAAGCACCAAATCTGATTCTCGTTCAGTAACTTCTAACAGAGCATCAACAGCTTCTAGACTGTGGGTAGTAGCAAACAGTTGTACATTCATTTTTTGACACCATTTAACTAACCAATTAAAAGAACTTTGCAGTGCCTCTGTATGAATAGCTGATTCTAATTCATCAATGAATAAAATTCCACCTTTAACACTGGCAAGTTTGAGGGCGATATGAAGTAAGCGACGCACCCCATCACCAAAGGTACTAACGGGGACAAGTCCCAATTTTTCATGTTGAATATAAATATTAAATCTGGAAGATAAAGAATGAGGCGGTAAGAGAATTTCTAAGTCAGAAATATTACTGTCCATTTGACGTAGTAAATCGATAACATCTGTTTTAAAATTGGCAAATCTCACTTCTGAAAGTAATCGAAATTGACCAATATCAGAACGATGAGAAGCGGGACTAACCAGAGAAGTTAGTAAGCTAGGTTCTTTTTTTCCCGATAGTCTAGAGAGAGGGCTATTTTCCCAAAGTTGATAGTTTTCTTTCAGGGGATTTTGGGGATAATTAATTAAACTTATTAATTGTTCTTGAGCCAGAAATACTGTTATCGATAAATTTATACCTTTTCTTGTTTCCCATAAATCTTCATTATTATCGATTAAATCTTCGTTTTCTTCGCTAATTATCTCATTAGGATGAAGCTTGTCTTCGGGATTGTCAATTAAAATAATTCCTTCGAGTTCTTCATAAATTGCCTCAATTTTCTGAACTTTAAAGGAGCCATTTCCTGTGATTGATATAACCCCGTGATTAAGTTTTTCTTGCTCAATCATTGCATCGTGGGTAAATAACCACTGTAGGGAATCTAGATAAGGAGTCCGAGAAACTCTGTACTCTTGTTCTCTTTGTCTAGCAGTATTTAGCCAAACTTTTAGATCTAAGGGATGACAGTAAATAGATAACGCTTCGAGAACGCTGGTTTTTCCCGAATTATTAATTCCCACAAGCAGGTTAATCTGTCCGAGATTCTTTAGCTCAAGCTCTCGCAGTCCTCTAAACTGGTGAATGGTAATGTTTTCTAGGCTTTTAGTCATAAACTTAGTTTAGCTGAAAAGGGTGACAAAAAACTAAGTTATCTCCTCAAATGTATTGAAGTTTTAATTTAATCAACTTCTGGTTCTTCGTTACTTAGTATGGTTCGATAGGGGGGCATAAATCGACTAAATCCTTATCTGGCAAGAGACTTAATTGATTAGTTCGCTCTAGATCAAAAATAATTGACAAAAATCGCCAAATGCCTTTCTATATAAGGGTT
>NZ_JASJFF010000587.1:0-7282 GCF_030065435.1 Microcystis sp. M53603_WE2 | reverse complement strand
TTCGGCTGCTTGACTCAACACCAGTAACCAAGTAGCTTGTGCGTCTTCTTCTCTATCTTGTAAAAGATAGGCTAATCCTAGATAAAAATAATCCTCAATTACAGGAGAATTGTTTTCAATTAATTGTTCATAAAACTGCAATACCAGTTGATATTTGTTGTCGTTTAAGTGTGTTTGTATGTCGTGAAGCCATTGCATAGTTTTTACCCGCTAAGATTGACAATAAATATTCCACATTTGCCGATAAGCAGTTTCTAAATCTCTGGTAAATTGTTTGGCATTCCAGAGGGGAGATGTATGACGAGATTGACGTAATTGATAACGAATTTCTTCCCTTAAATTTTCATCTAATCCTAACTTAATTCCCCACTGCACATATTCCTCATCACTCCAAGCTATACCCTGACTAATGCCGGCATTTTTCATAAAAGTATAGCTATTGCGGGCTGCAAATTGTTCACCAACCCTAGTGACTAAAGGAATCCCCATCCAGAGGGTTTCTAGGGTTGTGGTAGCACCACTATAGGGATAGGTATCGAGAACTATATCAGCAATTACTAGATTAGCGCGATGGGTTTCCTCATTGAAATCATTGGGCAAAAATCTTAATCTATCTTGACTAATTCCCAATTCGTCGGCACTTTTGAGAAATAATTCTCGAATGGTTTCTTTGTCGGCAAAACCTTTGATTAAAAGATAGCTATTAGGAACCTGTTGGAGAATCTGCAATTGCAGAAAAATCATGTTTAAGGTGCGTTTTAATCCCGATTGCACGGTCAGATAAATAATAGCATCATCGGGAATATTTAAATCAGTTCTTCTCCTAGTGGGAACACCCACTTCAAAACCATCCACGGATAAATAAGAGTTAGGAAGTCGGATGATTTTTTCTGAATAAATTTCTTCAGCATTTTCGGGTAAAACGTAGTTATCGGCAATAAAATAATCAATAGCAGGGATTCCCGACGCATCTAATCCTAACCAGGTTACTTGTATCGGTGCTGGTTTTAAAGCCATTACTAGATAAGTTGTATTATTGGTTAAGCTATCAATATCCACTAAAATATCTAATTTGTCTTGACGAATTTGGGCAGTTATTTGTTCAATTTTTGCTGGCAAGTTATAGCTATAATCTGAGTTATTTTTAAACCATTTTTCAGTAATTTCGTCTGCTGCTTGGTTGACAAAATAGGTGTAAATTTCAAATTTATCTCGATTATGATAGTGAAATAACCAGCGACTTAACCAACCCACAGAATGACGACGGAGAGTATGGGCAATATAACCAATTTTTATTTTTCTTGCTGGAGATTTTGGAGAAGAAACAGGAGCAATGTAGTTGTAGCGGGTTCTTACATCTGCTTGAAAAATTTCTGCTAGTTTACTTTGTAAATAGCGATTAATTTTCGGATTATCTTGATAGTAGGGAAGACAGATAGTAACTCCTAAAATAGAGTCGATAATAAAGGGACGTGCATTAAATTGTTTGGCATTAATTTGTCCCTCGATTAGTTGTATTAATTCATCGATAAATTTAGGTAAATTTCCCCAGTCTCCCTTAGCTTGTAAAATACCAATCACTAGAGAAATTCCCAAGAGCTTTTCAGTAGTTGTCTGGCAATTTTTATAAAAATTTTCGGCAATTTCTAGAGATTTTTTATAGTCAACAGTGGTGGTTTTATAAAGATTAAACAAACTATTTTGTAAGTATAAATCCTCTGGTAGAAAGCGCAAACAAAGTTCTACTAAATTAATGGCAAATACACTTTGTTTTTGTTGATAAGCATAATTGACAATTGCTGAGATAACCTTGGCCGCAATTATTTCTGGATTATTGATATGTAAGGCTGCTAATTCTAAAAAGTGGATGGTATCAGTACAGGGGTAGATTAAAACTTTTTCCGTCACTCGCAGCAGTAAATCAAGATTAATTGCTGCTGTAGCTGTATTCTCTAACAGTTCAAATACACACCAATCATTGCACTTTTCCATAGCAAAATTTTGGAATTGTATTTCTAATTCCATCAGATGCAGGAGATTATTTAAAAAACTAGGATTAAGGTTTTGTAGATGCAATCGAATTAGATAGCTTGTCTCTAGTCTTTGGGAATTTTCTTGTCTGGTTGCCTCTGCATCTAAGATTTGAGTTAAAGTTTCTATCCACCCCGATAATTCTGATTCGGCTGCTTGACTCAACACCAGTAACCAAGTAGCTTGTGCGTCTTCTTCTCTATCTTGTAAAAGATAGGCTAATCCTAGATAAAAATAATCCTCAATGACCGAAGAATTGTTTTCAGTTAATTGTTCATAAAACTGCACCACCAGTTGATAATTGTTGTCGTTTAAATGGGTTTGTATGTCTTGATGCCATTGCATAGTTTTTATCCGCTAAGATTGACAATAAATATTCCACATTTGTTGATAAGCAGTTTCTAAGTCTCTAGTAAATTGTTTGGCATTCCAGAGGGGAGATGTATGACGAGACTTTCGGAGTTTCCAACGGACTTCTTCTCTTAAATTTCTATCCAATCCTAACTTAATTCCCCACTGCACATATTCCTCATCACTCCAAGCTATACCCTCAGTTATTCCCGCATTCATCATTAAAGTATAACCGTTGCGTGATGACCATTGTTGCCCCACCTTAACCACCAGAGGAATTCCCATCCAGAGGGTTTCTAAGGTGGTTGTACCACCATTAAAGGGATAGGTGTCCAAAACCACATCAGCGATGGCTAAATTTGCCCTGTAGGTTTCCGTCTGATAGAGAGGAAGCATCTTAATTCGATTAGTTTCTACCCCAACTTCTGCGGCAATTTGACAGAATAAATCCCAGAGGGAATTATCATCAGCAACTCCTTGAATCAGGAAATAACTATTAGGTACGGATTTGAGGATTTGCATTTGTAAGCGAATCATCGCCGGATTACGCTTAATTGCCGTTTGAGAGCTTAGGTAAATAACCGCATCGTTATTAATACCTAAATCTTCTCTTCGCAGGGTAGGAACGGCTATTTCAAAACCATCCACAGCGACAAAAGCATCAGGTAAACGCCAGATTTTTTCCTGATAATATTCTTGGGCATTTTCTGGTAGTACATAAGGATCCGCTAAAAGATAATCTACTGCGGGTAAACCGGAACCATCAAAACCTAACCAGTTAACTTGAATAGGAGCAGGTTTTAAGGCAATAACTTGGACAACCATTGGTCCAGTACCACTATCTAAATCCACAAGAATATCGATGTTATCTTCTTTAATTTTGCGATAGGTTGCTAAGGAATCAGCAGTAGCATGATAGATTTTATCTGCGGGATTAGAAAACCATTGTTTAGTTATTTCATCCACAGGTTGACTCACCATATAAAGGTGAATATCAAACTGCTCACGATTGTGATAATTAATAGTCCAACGACTCAAAAATCCTACAGGATGACGTTTTAAGTTTTGGGCAATGTAACCAATTTTCAGTTTTTTATTGGGATTATCTTCTCTAGGTTTTTCAAAACTTTCCTGTTTAAAACCCAGCATTCCTTTGTAGGTTTCTTGGAAAAAACTGCCAATCTGACTTAAAAGCGGTCGATTCTCTTTCGGGTTATCTTCATAGTAAGAAATCGGATTCATAACTGTTAGTAAGGCTTCCCGAACTAAGGGATGTATGTCTTGGGGTTTTTCTTCTAAAAATTTTTTAATTAAGTGTTTATACTCTTGACAAATACTAGGAATGTCATTCCATTTTGAGGCTCGTAAAGAACCATTAAAGAGAAGAGATTGACTAAACATTTTTAAATCAATTGTTTGGCTTTTATCTTTAAATTCTTTGATAAACTTTATCGCTTTTTGGTAGTTAGGGACAGAGACATAAAACCAAAATAAATTAGCTACTAAGTACAAATTTTCGGGATAAAGGGGAAGAAAAGCTTCCGCTAAGTCAACGGAATAAATAGGTTGATATTTCTCAAAAGCAAAGTGTCGGGTGACAGTGATGACGTGATTAAGTAATTCTAGAGAATTGTCAAGATAGGGTAAACTTAACCGAACTAATTCTATGGTATATTCATGAGCATAAGGTATGACGGCAATTACTACCCGTTCCAATAATTGAGAGTTAACTGAACCCTGAGTAATTAATTCTAGTATTTGCCATTCTTGCAGTTGTTGAGGATGAAATCTATTTAATTTAATTTCAACGAGAGTTAAATGCAGTAGATTATCGAGATAACTGGGATTAATTTCCTGTAGATGTTTACGAATTAACCAACTAATTTCTAGATTTTCTAACTCTAATTGTCGGTTAGCTTCGGCAGCTAAAATATTGCTTAATTCTAGCAGCCATGACTCGGTTTCCTGTTCCTCTCCTTGAGTGAAAACCAATAACCAAGTAGCTTGTGCTTCTTCTTCTTTTGCCTGCAAAAGATAGGCTAATCCTAAATACCAATAATGACTAATTTCTAGGGGTTCTTTTTCTATCAGTTCTTCGTAAAACTGACTAACAATATCGTATTGATTGTTTTCTAAAGCGGTTTTAACTTCATTGTGCCAAGACATAATTTAATTCTCCCTAATTAACTTTCACAATAGATTTGCCACATTTGACGATAGGCGCTTTCCACATTTTTAGTAAACTGACGTGCATTCCAAAGCGGGGAAGTTTGTCTAGATTCATCTAATTTAGCGATAACTTTGCGTCTCAGGTTTTCATCCTTACCTAACTTAATCCCCCAGTCGATATACTCTTCATCACTCCAAGCTATACCCTCACTAATTCCCGCATTAACCATTAAAGTATAACTATTTCTCGATGACCATTGTTGACCAACTTTTGTAACTAAAGGAATCCCCATCCACAGCACATCTAAAGTCGTCATTCCTCCCGTAAAAGGATAGGTATCTAAAACCACATCAGCTATTCTTAAATTTGCTCGATAAATTCCTGTGGGATAGAGGGGGAAGATTTTTAATCTCTCATAATTAATTCCTTCTTCCTCGGCAACTTTGAAAAATAATTTTTCTACTGATTTAGCATCACTTAACCCTTGAATACTCAAATAACTATTAGGAACTGCCTTTAAAATTTGTAGCTGAAGTCGAATAGTTTCAGGGTTACGTTTAACCCCCGTTTGTGCGGTTAAGTAATTAATTGCATCCTCTGGAATCCCTAAATCATCCCTTCGGAGAGAAGGGGAAGCAACCTCGACACCATCCACACAAATATAGGAATTAGGTAAGCGCCAAATTTTTTCTCGGTAATATTCCTGTGCATCTGCTGGTAAAACGTAATTATCAGCAAGATAGTAATCAATTGCAGGAATTCCTGACGCATCAAAACCTAACCAAGTCACTTGTATTGGTGCGGGTTTTAGTGCCATGACTTGACAAGTTGCTTCATTAGTGATGCCGTCTAAATCTACCAAAATATCAATATTATCCTGACTAATTTTTTCAGCAATCAGTAGAGGCTTAATCGGTAAATTATAGCAAGCATTTACCCGATTTTTAAAATCATTTTCAGTAATAAAATCTTCTTTTTGAGATACTAGGTATAAAGAGACATGAAACTGGTTATAGTCATGATACTTCATTAACCATCTAGAGATTAATCCTATAGAATGATTACCTAAAGTATTGGCAATATAGCCAATTTTAAGAACTTTATTGGCATCTTTAATAGTCGATTTTTGCAGAGAATGACGGTTATAATTATTGCGAACATATTCCTGAAAAAGTTGACCAACACAATTATTAATGTAACGGTTTTTTCTTGGGTTATCTTCTAGGTAAACTAGAGGGGATACAATTGATAGGCATGGTCCATCCAATAATCTTGGACATTCTCGATTAGTGATACTTTTTTGCAAGGATTCTGCATATTCTTCAATATCTGCCTTAATATCGACCCAATTACCACTAAATAATTTGACATAAAGAGCAATAAAATCAGCTACAGCTTGAGAAGGCAACCCTTGACAACTTGTTTTTAATTGATTAGCTACTTGGATAGCATCGGCAAAATCTCGATTATCAAAATAACATTGATAAAGTTCAGCTAACAGATAAATTTGCTCTGGTTCCACTGCTAAACAAGCATTAATAATATCAATAGCCAATGGTTTATTATTCATGGTTAGAGAAGTTACTTTAGCTTCTACTACTTTGATGAAAGTTTGTCGCTGACAGTTAGATTGAAATATTGCCTCTAAGTAAGGGACAGTTTCTGGTATCTGATAATCGAGAAATTTTTCTAAAACTTCTGCTAATAAACTTAACTCGATACTCTGGCAATCATTTGTTTTTAACACATCGACAAATAACCAAGTTTTTAACTGCTCTTTTTCAAAATAATTCAAATTAATTGCTAATAAAATAAACCGCAGTAAATTATCAACATTATCGGGACTAATCTCGCGAATATGTCCTCGAATTAACCAACTGGTTTCTAAATTGCCTAACTCTAATTGTCTTCGCGCTTCCCCATCCAAAATATTGACTAAATCTGCTGTCCACGCAGTCATTTCCCCTTCATCCCCTTGACTGAGGACGAATAACCAAGTAGTTTGTGCTTCTTCTTCCCTAGCTTCTAAAAGATAGGCTAATCCTAAATACCAATAATGACTAATTTCTAGGGGTTCTCTTTCTATCAGTTCTTCGTAAAACTGGCTAACTTGCCAGAAATCCCCTTGGATAATTGCCGGTTCAACTTGGGAATGCCAAGACATAAGTATTTATCGTTAAGTGTCTCTACTAGCGTACCCAAATAGAAGCAAAATTTTTCTATATAAGTAAAATTTATCAGTCGCTCAGGGGTTGGGTTTTGGGGTGGTCACTGCGTGCGCGTTGCGGGGGGTGTTAGGGTGTTAGGGTTTTGGGGTTTTAGGGTTTTAGGGTTTTAGGGTTTTAGGGTTTTAGTTGAAATTCCCCATTCCCCCATTCCCCACTTCCCCACTTCCCCACACCCCACACCCTCTTTCAAGTCAGTTTTTTGAAATATTTTCTAAATAAACCAATAAATCGGCCATAGCTTGAGTATCGGGCTTAAATTTGGGCATTGGCGGGGTTTTACCGCTAATTACCTGTTCAATCAGACTAATTCTCGATTTGCGATGGGAAACGTCCTCTAAACTCGGTCCGACGATGCCATCAGCAAACTGACCGTGACAAGCAGCACAGTTAATTTGAAAGATTTCGTAACCGCGACTGACATTACCTTGTAGGGATAACACCTCTTTAATGTAGGGATCCGACATCTTAGCCAGATGAAAGGTGATTAAATAGGTGCTAATCA
>NZ_JASJFF010001051.1:0-6819 GCF_030065435.1 Microcystis sp. M53603_WE2 | reverse complement strand
GTGTGGGGTGTGGGGTGTAGGGTTTTACCCATTTTCAGGGGGTTAATTACCTAATTTTCAGGGAAAAAGTCCAGGGATTTTCCCCCCGATCACTCCCATATCTGGTACTTTTTGATTGACAAAAGGTCTAAAAGTGTTACCCAACAAGGTTTTCAGATTTATTCAGCAAACCCTAACTATTTATCCTTAATCGGGGATCAGGACTATTTTTCCGCGCACTCTTTCCGATTCACTATAATTATGAGCTTCTACCACCTGGGAAAAAGTATAGGTGCGATCGATTCTAACAGTTAATTTTCCCGATTCGATCGCTTCTTTGAGAAATTGCCAGTCAGACGCTTGTGCTTGAGCAAAAAATATCAGTTTCCCTTTTTGGGGCAACCAAGCACCGAGATAATTTAGGAAGATAATTCCGGGATTTGGGAGGGTGGTTATATAGGTGCCTTGGGGTTTTAAAAGCTGACGACAGTGCCAAAAAGAAGACTTAGCCACAGCATCGAAGATTATATCATATTTCTGCTCGGTTTTTCTCCAATCTTCTTGGGTATAATCGATAACTTTATCTGCTCCTAAAGAGGTGACATAATCGATATTTTTACTACTACAAACTCCATCTACTTCTGCGGAGAAAATTTTCCCTATCTGCACGGCAAAGCTACCCACTCCTCCCGATGCACCATTAACTAAAATCCGATTTCCTGCTTGAATATTGCCAAAATCGCGCAAGACTTGCAAAGCGGTAGAAGCGGCTAAAGGAGTGGCGGCAGCTTCAATAAAACTCTGATTATGCGGTTTTTTAACTAATAGGGAAGCGGGAATAATTGCATATTCAGCATAGGTTCTACCGGGTAATTGATTGAGAAAACCAAAAACCTCATCTCCGATCTGGAATTGTTCCACCTGACTGCCTTTTTCAACGATAATTCCACTATAATCAAAACCTAATTGCAGGGGAAATTTATTACCTGTGGCTATTTTGAGCATCCCCCGACGAATCTTCCAATCAATCGGATTAATTCCCGCTGCCATAATCTTAATTAAGACTTCCTTAGCTTGGGGAATTGGCTTTTCTATGTCTATGTATTGGAGAACATTACTATCGCCATAGCGATTAATGATAATAGCTTTCATAATTAAGAAAAAAGTTGATAAAATAGTAGAGGAGCAAAAGTAATGACCAAGAGAACCAAAATCCAAACTCGTCCCGCTAAAAGATTATAATCTTGCCCTAATCTTGACCAAGAGTGACCGGCGATAAAATGGCCGAACAGAAACTCAAAACCCACTGTTAATAGTAACCAAATTAAACCGATGGTAATTGCTTGACCGGAGGATTCTAGACCCAAAAAATAGACAAGAGCGCCAATATAAAGACTAAAAAAGAGGATTCCTGTCAGGGTAGAAATTTGATGAGCGCGTAGTTCATCGAGATATTTTCCGTAGGTGGTTTCTCGGAGGATACCGTTACTAACTCCTATTACGATCATCGGTAGCCATGCGACAATGTAGCGACTAATCATAAGTTGTTGGTTTAGAACTCGCTCTAATTGGATTATAGCTATATTTGGCTGATAACTTGAGATATTTTCGTAAAAATTAATATTGTTACTTGCCTAAATTTTCAGCCAGATAATCAACTAGCTTTTTCACTGTTGTAAATTCTTGGCATTTTTCTTCTGAAAGTTCTAGATCAAATTCTTCTTCTAAAGTCATGATTAATTCAACTGTATCAAGTTCATCTCCTCCCCAATTTGAGACTAATAAACCATTACTACAAGAACCATAAGAACTATAAAAGCTAGAAGAACTATAACTACTGAGGGTTTCCTTAGATTTTAAATAAAATAGTTCATCATCAATATGTATCTCAGACTTTTCCACATCTAATTGATCACTAATTATCTCTTGAACTTTGATAAAAATTGCCAGTTTTCGTTCATTGTCTTGTGACGTTATTTTCTCGGTATCATCATTGTTTTTATCGTTAATAACAGCATTAGCTTTTTGTTCTGCTATTTTAATAGCTTTCTCTTCATTGATTCTCCTTGATTCCAATAGACTGGATTGACTGAAAAATAACTGATATCTCATAACTTCAATTCTAGAATTAATTAAGTTTCGTATTATATGAAATTCTACTTTATGACCACTTTCCTTGTAAATTCTTGTGGCTAAATCCCAAACAATCTGATCGCGGTTTGCTTCTAGCTGGTTTAATTTTTCTTCACTCAGAGATACCATATCATCCAAATACTGATTGATCATCATTGCCAGAATTTGCATCTCATAATTTTTGCTATCTTCATTCATTCGACTAGATCCTCTGCTGCAAAAAATCTCAACCATATTGTATCTTAAGATAAATACTTTTATAAAAAATCTAGGGGTGCATCTCACATTTGCAGAAATACCGACAATCAGCAATTATCAGTGACTCTTAGATGATTACAAATGTATCAGCATCTGGCTGTAAGCATCCCACCGAAAAGCTAATGCGCTCCGGGGTTTGGGTAGGGTTGATTCATGAATCAACCCTACCTTGAATCAACCCTACCTTGAATCAACCCTACCTTGAATCAACCCTACCTTGAATCAACCCTACCTTGAATCAACCCTAGGGTATCGTCTCGGAGTCTCCCCAAATTGTTAATTTTTTTGGGGATTTAGCTACATCATCCGAAAAATGTCACACTAGAGGTAGGGGAGCGTCAACTATCAGTCATCAGCTTTCAGCAATTTTTGGCTATTTCCCCAGGGTATTGCTGGCAGCCGGTGGGAAAAAAGATTAACTTCAACCCTGACTTTATCTGCTATCGAGGAGGTTAATTCGATGAATAATACGGAAACACTCTCAGTCGATCGGGATACCAACAAACTCTATAATAAAATTCTCGTGGCTGTGGATTATCAAGATGTCACTCCAGAGGTATTGAATACGGCTATTCTCTTAGCGAAAACCTACGCTAGTGAGTTGCGGATTATTTATAGTCTGTCTAAACCTTTGACTCCCTACACGGAAACTTTTATTTATGGTAATCTGATCGGTTATGGTGGCGGTTATCCCCCCGATATGATCGCCTTAGAACAACAAATCACCGAAGAAATGCAAGCGGAATTACAAGCTTGGTTAAACGGTTTAGTCGATCGAGCTAAGGAGGATAATATCATAGCCCGGGCTGATTATTATATCGGTGATCCGGGCCAGAAAATTTGTCAAGTTGCCCAGCAAGAGGGGATAGATTTAATTATTGTTGGTCGTCACGGTCGATCGGGTTTATCTGAGTTAATCTTAGGTAGTGTCAGTAATTATGTGGTACATCATGCTCCCTGTTCGGTTTTGGTGGTACACATCACTCGTTAATTAGAAAGGGTTGAAATCCATTTTTTGCTGTCCATTGAATCGCTCCATCTCTCCCGGTCCAGTAAGTCTTAATACCAGACTTTCTCAGTTTATTTCTGGCATTACGGGAGAGATTGGTGGTGACAGCGATCGCTGTTTGTGGTCGAATTGACTCTAACCATTGTTTATCTAGATTGCTTCCCTGCCATAATAACACTAGGGGGCTAAATTCTTGGGATAAATTAACGGGAATTTTCGGGTTGACAATCCATAGCCAAGATTGATTTTTTACCTGAAATTTAAATAAATTTTTCTCGATCAATTGTCCAGTAATTTCGCCGAGATTAAATTTTTCTAACTGGGATAAATTAATAGTTTTTTGAATCGGTATGTCCTCACTGATAGTTGAGAATTGCGCCGAATTATTGACGGTTATTGCTCTTTGTATTTGATTAATTCCCTCCTGTCGCAAAAAGGGCAAAACTGTATAACGTGCTGTTGCGGGTTCCTCCCCATTAATTAAGAGAGTATTTCCTTGATTTTGAATAATTATTACCGGTTGCGATTTGGTGGCTAAAACTGTCACCTGAGTTAAAGTTAAATGCTGATAAATAATCGGTATTAAAATTAAAGTGAGGATAAATAAACCGATTAAATGCCACCGTTGACGAAACCAGATATTAAAGCAGATTAAGGTAAGGCAAATATAAATAATTAACATCACTCCTAAAGATAATTTACCTGTGGAGTAGGTACTAAAAGGAAGCAGACTAAAAAAGGTGGTAATTTGCAGTAATAACTCTAGAGGGTAATAGAGAATACTAGCGCTGATACTGCCCAAAGGGGGATAAATTAAGCCTAAAAAGGCCGTAAAAACTCCTCCTAAACTAATCAGGGTAACTAGGGGAGTTGTGATAATATTAATGGGGATATTATAAAGAGCGATCGAGTTAAAGGTAAACATTAATAAAGGCATAGTCCAGAGACTAGCAGCTAGACTAATAGCTATAGGTTCAGCGATTAAATTAGGTAAATAGTCAATTTTATTTTTCAGCAAAGGAACGGTAATAATTAATCCCAAAGTCGCTAAAAAACTTAACTGAAATCCTAAATCCCAAATCCAGAGAGGTTGCCATAATAATAGAATTGTAGCCGCTAGTAACAGGGATCCTAAACTATTAACTTGTCGATTATAAAGCAGACCGATTAATGCCCCAATTCCCATCAAAATCGCCCGCAGCACTGAAGGTTGTAACCCAGTTAAAGTGCCGTAAATTATTAAGATAGTAAGGGCAATAATAAACTGTTGTTTGGGGGATAAATTGCGAGTAATAGTTAAAACAAATCCCAACAAAATAGCCACATGAAAGCCAGAAGCTGCTAAAATGTGAGCTAATCCAGTTTTAATAAATAAATCAGTGATTTTTGCTGGCAAATTAACCGCTTGTCGTCCGAGGGTAATCGAACTTAATAAAGTCCCTTTTTCCTGGCCTAGTCTTTGAATTTGTGCCTCAACAATGCGCTGACGAATCTGCCAAATTCCCCAATTCGGTGATTTTTTATCGATAATTATTTCCCCTTTTAAACCAGCAAAAGCACCCTGACGCGCCAGATAATTAGCAAAGTCAAAAGCATTGGGATTATTCGCACGACGGGGACGATAAAGTAATCCTTTAATTGTTATTTCTTGTCCGGGATAAACCTGATTTTCTGCTAGATTTGGTAGAGTAACGTAGAGTTTACCCGTGGATTTTTCTGTCGGTAAATTCTTGAGGCTAAATTCTTTTACTTCTAACCAAAATTGTAAATTTTCTCGGCGATTGAGACGAATTTCTGATATAATACTGCCCGTGATTTTAATAGAGTTAACCACATTATTTTTTAAAAGATGACTGATATCATTTGCGGTGGGGTAAGGAGTGCGAATTTCTAGATAAACAACGGCAAATATAGCTATTAATCCCCCCATCAGCCAAATTTTTCTAGGGGGACTTTGCCACCAAAAACGACGGATAAAAATCGTGGTTAATAGGGTAATTAGACTAAGAATAACAATTCTAATTACCACTTCTTGCCATCGGTTTAACTGGGGACTAAAATCTACCAGACCTGTAGATAACAATCCCAAAATATAGGCTAAACCGAGAATAACGCTATTAGGGCGATTCATAGAAATTTTTGTCGTCAAATAATTTCAGAATTAGCGGGCATTATTTTTACCTAAGTATCAGCGAAAATCGAGATTAAAAAGTAACTTAGCATAAACACTATGGGGATCGTTAAATGTAGGTAACTTCAATAATTCCTGCTGAAAATTTTGCCATTCCTGCGTCAAAGGGTGATTATTTTTAGTTAGAGGAGGAAGATAGGTTTGCAAGAAATTAGAGACAAGTTCTTCTTGCCAACTTTGCGATCGAGGATATTCTTTAAGACTCCAATCATCTCCTAATTTAGCTGTTTTGGCTGCGTATTGTACTGCCGCTTCTAGGCCACCGATTTGATCAACTAAACCAATTTTAACCGCATCTTTTCCCGTCCAGACGCGACCTTGGGCCACAGTTCTTACCTTGTCTGGGGATAATTTTCGCCCCTTGGCTACCGTCTCGATAAATAAATCATAGAACCGATTAACTGCCGCTTGATAAATTTCTAATTCTTGGGGATTTTTCGGTCTGGTAATAGTAGATAGATCGGCTAATTGTCCAGTTTTAACCGTATCCCAATCGATGCCATTATTATTAGCAATCTTCTGGATATTTAACAATAATCCAAACACACCGATCGAACCAGTAATTGTATCATTATCGGCAAAAATTCTTTGACCCCCCATCGCAATCCAATAACCCCCAGAAGCTGCCACATCACCCATAGAAATAATTACTGGTTTTTTCGCATCTAAACGCTTAATTTCTCGCAGAATCACCTCGGAAGCGGTGGCACTTCCCCCCGGACTATTAATTCTCAAAACTACCGCTTTTACCTCCTCCTTCCCTTGTAATTTTCGCAATTCCTTCGCCAATTTATCCCCACCGATTTCGCCTCTATCTCCCTGACCTTCTACGATTGTCCCTTCTGCATAAACTATCGCTATTTGATCGCTACTATCTTCCTCCTCATCGAGAGAACTAGCATAATTAGCTAAAGAAATTTGCGAAAAGGAGCCAGAGTTTTCCTCCTGATTAGTTTTATTTTTTGCTTCTCCTGTCAAATCCTTTGCTAAAGCAATTACTCGATCTAAATGGGCCACTTCATCAACAAAACCCGCCTTTTTCGCTGTGGTTGCTTCCAGAATACCTTGAGTATCAGAAATAGTTTGCACCTGTTGGGGTGTTAAATTGCGACTTTTGGCCACTGTGGAACTATAATTAGACCAAATTGTATCGAGTAGGGTTTGCAGCTGCTGACGATTCTGGACACTTAAATCCTGACGCGTATAGGGTTCCACCGCACCTTTAAAAGAACCCACTTTTACCACTTGT
>NZ_JASJFF010000348.1:0-3402 GCF_030065435.1 Microcystis sp. M53603_WE2 | reverse complement strand
TTAATTTTAGTCCCGACGGCAAGACTTTGGTGAGCGGTAGTGATGACGGGACTATCATACTCTGGGATGTAGAAACAGGCAAGGAAATCCGCACCCTCAAAGGGCATGATGGCTCTGTCAATAGCGTTAATTTTAGTCCCGACGGCAAGACTTTGGTGAGCGGTAGTGATGACAACACTATCAAACTCTGGAATCTTGGGACAGACTGGGGTTTAAGTGATTTAATGGGGCGTAGTTGCGATTGGGTGCGGGTTGATTTGCACAATCCTAATTCTGGTGTCAGGAAGGAGGATAGGGGTTTGTGTGATGGGATTTGATCCCCCCCTGCCCCCCTTAAAAAGGGGGGAGAATTTAGTATCTGGGGAAATTTATCTAAATTTCGTTAAAATTATGATAGAAGGAATAGATCAGAAAAATGATGAATGAAAACTACCCGCTACTTTGAAGAACAAGTCTTGGTCAAAAGACCCTATCTTAAGCGAGAATGGTGTCAACAGGCTATCCAGAATCCAGTTAGACGAGAAATAGAACCAAACGGACGCATTCGTCATTGGTTATACATTCCCGAATTAGGAAAATACTTGCGAGTTGTCACTCTAGATGATGGAGAAACCATTCATAACGCCTTCCCAGATCGTAACTTTAAGGAGTAAAAAATGAAATTTAGTTATTATCCTGAAACCGATTCTCTATACATTAGCCTATCAGAAAAAACAAGCACCGATTCTCAAGAAATCGCCCCTGATATTGTTTTAGATTTTGATAGCGAAGGAAAATTAGTTGGAATTGATATTGATCAAGCTAGTCAAATTGTTGATTTAACTCGTTTAGAAACTGAATCTTTCCCCCTTAATTCTGTTATTTTAGCTCAATCAAAATAGTCTATATTAGAATCAAATAGCCAAAGAGATAACCATGGCTAAAATCTCCATTTCTTTACCCGATGAACTGGTTAATTACCTAAACCAGAAAGTAGAAAATAAAAGCATTTTCATCGCCTCAATTTTACAACAATGGCGACAACAACAAGAAGCAGAAGAACTCGCCCAAGCTTTTTTAGCAGTAGATGAACTAGAATTAGGATGGACTGACGAATGGCAAACAGCAGCGATTATCAACTCGGAAGCATTATGGCTGAAGTAAAACTGAGTTCTAAACATCTAAACTCCTTAAAAAAATTTATTGAAGACGCATTAACCGAAAGACTGCAAGAACTTCAAGAAGGAATTAAGCGCACCCAAGAACGAATAACTTTTTTTGAAAATAAGTATCAAATGCAGACAAAAGAATTTCTCAGAAGATTTGAAAACAATAAACTGCAGCATACCTTAGACTTTGATGAATGGATGGGAGAAGCTTGGATGCTAGAAGCTTTACTGCAAGACAAAGAAGAAATTGAGGAGATAGAATTTGTTGATTAATGACTATTTTCAAGAGATTAGACATCTCATTGAAGCTTGTCCAATAGTTCAATCTTATAACCTCATTACTGATAGTAGAAGTCTTTATGTAGGGTTTGCGGCAAAAAGTACGGGCGAAGCATTCGGATAGAAAATCTCTGGTTTCACCGATAGGTTATTGCCCGAATGCTTCGCCCCTACAGGACGCGGGCCGATAATAAAAGTTTATGCTCAGAAAATTAATTAGGGCTGGCTGAAAAAGTAGGGGCGAAGCATTCGGATAGGAAATCTACGGTTTCACCGATAGGTTATGCCCGAATGCTTCGCCCCGAAGATGCAAGGTTTTCAACCACGATTCTCTCAAAATCTTGCACCTGTTTCGCAAAATAGGCCCCTAAAACCCTTACCTCGTCTATATTTCACATTTATTCAGCAAGCCCTAATTACACTCTTTTAAAAAGTTTCTTTATTTCGACAGTAGCTGTCAGTATCTCCCGTAATTGTAGCGTTTAGAAATGCCTAATCTTAACCAATTAAAAAAGCGAGAAAGTATGAGCAACCCTTCTCGCTTTATTATAACTAAACCAACGCCTCCACAGCGTCTGGAACCACTGCCGTCTCAGTTGTGGGATTTTCCCCTAGGTAAATTCCCAAAGAACGGGCTGTTTTGACGATAAAACCATCAGGATCAACGGGATAGGCACAGCGATGCTCTTGATGACATTGTTTGATAATTTTGATCACTGGTTTCAGGGGCAAACTACGCACTTGTCCCCCGCGCCAAATCACCACGCGATCGAGTTTTCCCTGTTCGATTAATTCTACGGCCTTAATGCCGAAAGCCGTGGCTAACAGTCGATCCATGGCCAAAGGAGGACGACTTCTTTGCAGGTGTCCCAAAGACATGGCCCGCACATCCATGGAATTGAGATAACAGAAGACGGGATCGGTAACGCACAAAGAGCGAGTTTTGTCAAATATTAATTTTTCTAAATAATCGGCAATATACTTCTCTTTTTGGTTATCTTCGTTTTTAACACCCTCAGAAATCACAATGAGAGCGAATTTACGACCTTGAGCGCGTAATTCTGCCAAATGGCGACAACAACCGTCGATAATTGCGGGAGTGAGAGCCGGGGTTAATTCGGGAATAAAAATCGCATCGGCACCTCCGGCAATCCCAGCATGAAGAGCTAGATGACCGGCATCTCTACCCATCACCTGCACAATCATCACCCTTTCGTGACTAGCGGCGGTAAAGGTGAGATCATACAAAGCTTGAGTAACGATATCGACGGCAGTGGTAAAACCGACTGCCCATTCCGTATAGGGAACGTCATTATCGATGGTTTTGGGAACCGCGATAATATTCCAATTGCCTTTCTGGGCGAGATCGTAGATGATATCGATGCTCCCATCGCCTCCAACGACGATCAGGGCATCTAATCCCAGCATTTCGTATCCTTGCAGGATTTTCGTGGCAATTTCTGGGTTTTCGGGATGTCCTTTGCTCAAAGAACCCAAAACACTACCACTAAGAAACTGCAAAACGTCTAATCCTTTCAAGACCCCGGGTAGGTTATAGCCATGCTGAGTCAGGATCAAATCTTCGGGGTGATATTTTCCCTCGGCAATCTGCATAAAACCGTCGGTCCCGTAGGGAATGCCGTACACATCCCAACCCTTGAGTTTTGATGATTTCACCACGGCACGAATTACCGCGTTTAACCCCGGGCAATCGCCACCACTGGTCAGAATGCCGATTTTTTTCTTTTGATTCTCGTTCATAGTTATATCCTCCTGGATTTTTTTGTCAGTTATCAGTTATCAGTGATCAGATGTAAGTTTTCAGTTTTCAGTTAAGTAGCTGGTTATAATTAAATTAAAAATCGATTTTAGGTTCGATCCCCCCTGCCCCCCTTGATAAGGGGGGTGCCGATCCCCCCTGCCCCCCTTGATAAGGGGGGTGCCGATCCCCCCTGCCCCCCTTGATAAGGGGGGT
>NZ_JASJFF010000463.1:0-1615 GCF_030065435.1 Microcystis sp. M53603_WE2 | reverse complement strand
ACCCTACGTCGAGCAAATTCTGGTTACTTCCCCCGATTTAGCCGGTTCTCAATTCGATCGCCTACTCTATATTGCCCGTTCTGAAGTCGGTAAGCAACTGGCCGATGATTTCTATTTCTGTTCCTTTTCCTGTCGCACCATAGTCTATAAAGGCATGGTACGGGGCGAAATCCTGCGAGAATTCTATCTAGACCTGCAAAATACCGCCTATAGCAGTCAATTTGCCATTTATCACCGTCGTTTTAGCACCAATACCCAACCGAAATGGCCCCTCGCTCAACCGATGCGCTTATTGGGTCATAACGGCGAAATTAACACCCTTTTGGGCAATATTAACTGGATGTCGGCCCGGGAACCCGCTTTAGAAACCCAAGGTTGGACCCACGAAGAATTACAATCCCTGACCCCCATTGTTAACCCCGCTAACAGCGACTCCTATAACCTCGATAGCGCCCTAGAATTATTGGTGAGAACCGGTCGCAGTCCCCTAGAAGCAGCTATGATCCTAGTGCCGGAGGCCTACAATAATCAGCCGGATTTACAGGATTATCCCGAAATTATCGACTTCTACGAATACTATAGCGGTTTACAGGAACCCTGGGACGGTCCGGCTTTACTGGTATTCAGTGACGGGGGAATCGTCGGCGCTTGTTTGGATCGCAACGGTTTGCGACCGGCCCGTTATAGCATTACTAACAACGGTTATATCGTCGTTTCCTCGGAAGCGGGAACTATTCCCCTCGATGAAACCACCATTATCGAAAAAGGTCGTCTCGGCCCCGGTCAAATGCTCGCGGTGGATCTGGAAAAAGGCGAAATTAAGCGTAATTGGCCGATTAAACAGGAAATTGCCCGCTCTAATCCCTACGGTGAATGGGTGAAATCCCAACGCACCTTTATTGACAAAGAAACAGCGATAGACATTCCCTCTCCTAGTCATCTCCTTCCCAGGCAAACCGCTTTCGGTTATACTGCCGAAGATGTGGATATGATTATCGTTCCCATGGCAGAACAGGGAAAAGAACCGACTTTCTGTATGGGTGATGACACTCCCCTAGCGGTCCTCTCCAGTAAACCCCATCTTCTCTACGATTACTTTAAACAACGTTTTGCCCAAGTTACTAACCCCCCCATCGATCCCTTACGGGAAAGTTTAGTCATGTCCTTGACTATGTATCTGGGACGACGGGGCAATATACTTAAATTAGGGGTTGATGACGCACATTTACTGAAATTAGACTCTCCCCTGCTCAATAATGCTGAATTAGCCAAAGTTAAAACCTCTAGCTACAAAACAGCCGAACTTTCTACCCTTTATGATCTGACCACCGGCCCCCGGGGATTAGAAACAGCGATCGCTCATTTGTGCGCTGAGGCCGCCAAGAAAGTAGCATCGGGAGCGGAAATTTTAATTCTCAGTGACAGGACTGCTCCTATTGACGAAAAAACTAGCTATATTCCCCCTTTATTAGCTGTTGGTGCCGTCCATCATCACCTGATTCGCTCACACTTGCGTTTAAAAGCTTCCATCGTGATCGACACGGCCCAATGTTGGAGTACCCATCACTTCGCTTGTCTAATTGGTTATGGCGCTTCCGCAGTCTGTCCCTATCTT
>NZ_JASJFF010001375.1:0-4489 GCF_030065435.1 Microcystis sp. M53603_WE2 | reverse complement strand
TCTGTTCATTCCCCAGCGCTTCGATTTCTTCTTCGAGATGTTCCCAATCTAATACATCTGTCTGTCTTTGTCGCAGTTGTTTGGCCGTTTCTTCTAACCAAGCAAGATAGTCTTGTTCGTATAAGTCTTTATTTGTCATACCCTATCCTCTTTAGCACTGGTCAGGTATTAGGTTTTTATTTTCTTGACGCTTATCTAACCTAAAAAAAGAGGGTTCGTAGGCAGGCACGGATTTCCATTCTATATATAAGTATCTGTCAAGTGCGGGGATTTGTCAAGGGTTTTTTTGAAAAAATCTGCCAGAATTTCAGGGGAGAAAATCGGAATCGAGGATTTGTTCGGGACTATAGGGGCAGCTTTCGGCAAAGATAGCGGCCGGTAATTGGCTTTTTTGTCGGACTCGCTTCACTGCTTTGGGGTAAATAACGGCGATTCTGGTTAAAAAATAGTTATAAAGGGTTTTCGACTCCAATAAAAGTTCTAATTCCACCCGAAAGTTAGCGATTTCGTCCTGCCATCCCCGCGCACATCTTTCTCTTTCCTCCGGCCAGTATTGGTAGAGAAGCAGATGAATGAGCAATTGTAGGAGATAACTATCTACTTTATGTCTCTGTTCATTCCCCAGCGCTTCGATTTCTTCTTCGAGATGTTCCCAATCTAATACATCTGTCCGTCTTTGTCGCAGTTGTTTGGCCGTTTCTTCTAACCAAGCAAGATAGTCTTGTTCGTATAAGTCTTTAGTTGTCATACCCTATCCTGTTTAGTGCTGGTCAGGTATTAGGTTTTTATTTTCTTGACGCTTATCTAACCTAAAAAAAGAGGGTTCGCAGGCAGGCACGGATTCCCATTCTATATATAAGTATCTGTCAAGTGCGGGGATTTGTCAAGGATTTTTTTGAAAAAATCTGCCAGAATTTGGCCGGTAGGATAAGAGATTGTTTCACCTTTGCCTGTGGGCTACAATAAGCAGATGAGCAAGAGGATAGGATTACAGGGGTTTTGACAATGCGGTTACTACGGGTTCAAGTTCCTGACTTTCGAGTGTTAAAGAATATTGATCTTAGTTTCGAGAAAGACTTTTTTCCCCAGATATTCCCTATCGGTAGTCAAAATGGCGGTGGCAAAAGTACCCTTCTACAATTAATTTTTATCCTGCTTCATTGTTCTGGTGATCCAGAAAAGATAGAATATGTGGTAAATTTACTCCATCGATGTCAACTAGAAGATGAGTTAGAGCAGAAAACCCTGGCTATTTTTGAAATTCTAACCGACAATCGGGAAGAAGTAAAACTAGATTTTTTTATTTGCAGAGATGCTTATGTAAAAGACTTGGTATCTAATCTTGACGGACAAAAAGAAGATTTGGATACTGTTAACGTTGATGATTTAAAAAAATTACAGGACATTAAACAAAAAATCAAAAAGCTAAATGGCCAACGTGAAAGACTCAAAAATATTCAAGAAAAACTTACAACATTGAAGCTAGAAGATGAAACAGAAAGAAACAAATTAATTCGACATTTATTTACCCCAGAAGAACTCAATTTTTTATTTGATTTAGACATAATATCAACAATAGATATATACTTAGATGAATATCCAGCAAATTTTTTAGAGGTAATAATAAATTCTATTCAAGATAAACTGGGAATGACGAATGCTCAAATATACATTGATGCTCCTCAATCTCAAACATTACTTCAGCAAACAAAAATAATTAAAAATATTTTAGGAATAAATAGCTTAATATATCTTTGTCAAGCCAATAACCAGAAGAATCAAGAGATATTTTTGTTGTGTAAATTTATTCAAGCAACCCAAGAAGAATTTCAATTATTCATGAAAGAATTATCCTCAAAAATATTTTTAGCCGCACCTTCAACGCAAGTTTTTATCTTTTTACCTAAAGCTACTAACAAGAGTCTTTTTCAGATAAATCAAGGGAATCCAGACTCTAGTAACTATTATTTAGCCATGGCAGATATTAAAAAGAAACTTAGCAACTTATTTACCTACGATTTTCTGCCAGTTGAGCTATTGATTAATTACTTTATCATGGCTCGTGATCAAGATTTTGCCCAAGCTATAGAAACTGGTGAATATGGAAATAATTATCAACTAATACGGCAAAACTTAAATTCAATTTTATCCGACAAAGAAATTAATTTAGATAAAGATATATCGGGGATTACCTTTAAATTCAAAGGAGACACAAACGGAGAAGAATTATATCCAGAGGATTTGAGTCATGGGGAACTGAAGCGATTAAGTATCTATCTGTGGCTAAAGTATCGTAGGATAAAAGATGCGATTGTCTTGATGGATGAAATTGAGATTGCTCTCCATCCCGACTGGCAATATAAAATTATTGAGGACTTGCAGGAATGGGAACCTAGCAATCAATATATCTTAGCCACTCATTCCTATGAACTCTGTCAAGCTTTAACTCCCGCTCATGTTAAAGAGATAGAACCAAAACTATTGAAATAAAGATGGAGAAACTAACCCATGAGTCTTAAGGAAACGGAACTTTTAGAACATTGTCAATTTATTCTGGCAAACTGTCAAATTCGTAATAAATTTGTCATCCTCTGTGAAGGGGAAATCAAAAAAAATGCCGGCAGGTTATCTCCTCAATCCTATCGAGCTATGGCAGATTTTCCCGATGCTAATTTTTATAAAGCTTGTCTTCCTAGGGATTGGAGACAAAAGATACCGACTTTTTTTAACTGTGGTGATAGAAATGATGTTTTAAATACTTACTTTAATCTTTTGCGTTTGCATCAAGAGAACCCAGAAGCTTCTTATTTAAATCCCCAGCAACTGTTCGCTATCGTCGATTTAGACTTACAAAATAAACGTTTAGATGATTCCTATCCATTTAAGGATTTAGAGCAAATTTTTGAGGACTTATATAAAAAATCACTGATTAAAGTCAATCGGGTTGGACAGCATAGAATTTGGGTGACGGGATTGATTCATAAAGAGTGCTATTTTATTTTTCCCGATACTCATATTCAATCAATTCTTAGCGAACATTCGGCTGTTTATCAAAATTCCGCTGCTAGGCTAGAAAATATTTATCTTGATATGGCAGATAAAATTAAGGATGATGCCGATTTAAAAAATAATTTTTCCAGAGTTAAAGGGAGAATTTCTCATTGTCAAAACCTAGAACTATCGGAAGTGGAGAAATTACAGCTATCTTGGCAAAAACAATATCAAGTTAGCCACGACAATAGCCAATCGGAATTAGTGCTGGCTCTGTTGACTATCAAAAAAGCGAAGCAATATTGGTTACAAGTTGAACCTCCAGAGGACCATACATCACCCCCAGAAAGATATAGAGAACAACTGGCACTACAAATAGGAAGATTTTATGCTCACAATAGCGATAATCCAAGCTGCCATATTTCCCATCTCCTAAAACTGCTGAAGCTAGAACTCAACCCCAGGGAGCAGGAATAAATTTAATCGCATTATTTGACCTAAAAAAAGAGGGTTTGTAGGAAGGTACGGATTCCCATTCTATATATAAGTATCTGTCAAGGGCGGGGATTTGTCAAGGGTTTTTTATTGAGATTTTGTTAATCATCTCGAATACCGTGCATCATGGATTAGTAAACGCTCCGAAAGATTGGCAATATTCCAGTTTTCACCGTTATGTTGAAGAAGGAATTTATGATCAGATGTGGGGAGTTTCAGAAAAGCTGATCTTTGATAGTGATATTGGTATGGAATAAAATGTAGAAGTGAAACCCAAAAAATTAAGGTAAGAAATAAAGGCAATGTTGGGTTTCGTTACCTCAACCCAACCTACAGATCGGCGCTCGCACTACAGGATCAGCGATCACCTTTATCGAGAAGAAATAGCTACCTGCACATTCGGAGAAAAATTCTCGATTTTTCGAGAAGCATTAAGAATTTCAATCCCGATTACATTACCTGCTTGATCATAGTCAAGAATAACCCCCGGACTGATTGCCTCACTTTCTTCTACGGGTGTGTCATGCCAGGTAATTGTTAAAACGTCAACTTCAGCATCATATTTAGCTTTCATTTGATAGCTGCCTATATTTTTTAAGTTTACTGGTAACATATAGTGTAACAATTTTTTGAGGCTCAACTAAGTCATTAATGTAAATTCTCAGAAGATAAGTTTGATTGTTAATGGTGACAAACGTACCTTGATAAACTTTGAGTCCATCTTCTTCTAAAATTTGCTCAGGATTATTGAGGATGTCCTGCAATATTTTTAAAGAGATTTGGCGTTGAATAATTTTTTCTTCGGCATGGTGACTTAAAA
The DNA here is from genome assembly GCF_030065435.1 of Microcystis sp. M53603_WE2. Lineage (NCBI taxonomy): Bacteria > Bacillati > Cyanobacteriota > Cyanophyceae > Chroococcales > Microcystaceae > Microcystis > Microcystis sp. M53603_WE2. The sequence continues at coordinate 183 of NZ_JASJFF010001375.1, read as the reverse complement.
TAAAGTTCACGAGGATTTCGGAGTATTTTTTTGTAAGGGATTAGGGTTCTTCGGTTTGTCTTATGCAATGGACGGGGTTATAAGGAATGAAACCTTTATAGAGACAGACATTGCCGCAATTTTTGTCAATTGTTTGCGATCTGGAGCGAACTAATCAATTAAATCTCTTGCCAGATAAGGATT
>NZ_JASJFF010000582.1:0-12851 GCF_030065435.1 Microcystis sp. M53603_WE2 | reverse complement strand
AGAGGTTATTCTCCTCGTAGGTCTCGATGATCTTTTGTCGCAAGTCTAAAGAATAGGGCTTCATCGGGTCGTGGCTCCTGCCTAGGTCTATAATTTATTGTCCTCTTCTATTGTACCTCATGCAAGTGCATACCGCTATATTATCCATTAAAAACGCGATCGCCTTTTGACCTTTGACCCCTTCCCCTTGAACTGCGATCGCTGATTTGTTGATAGTCAATAATTGATTGAAAAAACACGGATGAGAAGCTAGGGACATTTTTTCTGGGCCAAGTCGCTAGAATGGGACTAGACTCCTCAAGCTTGAAGAATCTTCCTATGTCAGACGCTGTAACGATCGCCGATATTTACAAGTTATTTGAAAGAACTGAGGCCCAATTTGCCGAGTTTCAAAAGGAAGCTGATCGCCGCAGTGCCGAAGCTGATCGCCGCAGTGCCGAAGCCGATCGCCGCAGTGCTGAAGCTGATCGCACGATGGAAGAATTAAAAAAACAGGTACAAGAAACGACCAAAGCGGTCAATAGCTTAACAACTCCTTTGTGTCTTTTTATAGAAGAAATGGTAGAGCCTGCGGTCGTGGGTTTATTTCAGAAATGGGGCATTGATGTCACCCAAACGATGAGTCGCTTGAAAAGTAAGCGTCCTGGGGCGGCAATGGAGATTGATATTGTGGCGGTGAATGGGAGCGAGTTGGTGGCTGTGGAATGTAAATCTCGACTGTCGAGGGATGATGTAGATGATTTTGTCAGCCGATTACAGCGATTTAAGGTTGCTTTCCCCCAATTTCGAGAGTTTCGGGTTTATGGGGCAGTGGCAGGCATTGAAATTGATCAGGGGATAGATGTCTATGCCTATCGGCGCGGTTTGTTTGTGATTAAGCAGTCGGGGGAAACGGTTAAAATTATTAATGATGTTCAGTTTCAACCTTTGGGTTTTGCTGAAGGTGTTTAATCTCTTTTTTAAGAAGGCGTAATTTTGCGATCACCTTTTTAATTAATAATGAATAGTTGATAATGTAAACTGTCAGGAGTCATTTTGGAAACCATCATGGAAATAAAAAACATTAAACAAAAAGCCAGAAATTTAATCGATAAATTGCCAGAAATTTTACAGGGGATGATACACAGGTAAATTAAATGTAATTGATTATGTTTAATTAATAGTAATAGAATTGGTGCGTTACGGCGGATTGTTAGTTTTATTTTATTATCCAAATTAGTAGCCGCAAACACGCACCCTACACTCTACAGCAGCTTAACAGGAGTCGCACTCATGGTTCTGGTATTTGTAAATCTCGACAAATTTTCCGCGTCAAGAATTCATTGATTTCACGATGGCGCGGAATAGCTGAAGATTTCTGATGGACACGATTTACATAAATCGTATGATTGCCGCCTTCTCTTAAGAATTCACAGCCATAATTTTCTAAATGACGAATTAAGTTTATGCGTTTCATGCAGCCCAGAAAGTAACAGACTCTCGAATCACTTCTTGTCCTTGCAGTTGCTCTTCAGCTAATATACGATTAGCTTCTAAAACTAGCTCAATTGCTTCTTCTAAATTGCTTCTAGTTTCTTCTAGAGTCTCTCCTTGAGTATTAGCTCCTGGCAATTCTTCGACAAAACCAATATAGCCTTCGGGAACTTTCTGGAATATTTTTGTTAGTTTTAGTTGCATGATTTACCTCAGAATTTTAAATTATATCACCCACCATCATTAAAGTTAGCGGTGCGTTACGGCTGCTGAAGTGAAGCTAACGATATAATCGGATACAGCCCAAGCTGCATAATTAAGAGCCTGACGAATATCTTCCTCCTCCAACTCTGGATAAGCCTCTAAGATTTCCTGAATAGATAACTGACTAGCCAACAGTTTCAAAACAAATCCTACAGTGATACGCATTCCTCGAATCGTTGGCTGTCCAAGACATATTTGTGGATTAACAGTAATACGGTCTAGCTCTCTAATCACCGTGGAACTCCTGAGATAAACTCCTCCTGTATTGTTACATACAGCAATGAATGTTGAGCAAGTTTCTGCGCTGCTGCGTGTGAATTAAGCGGCGACGAGAGTAAATATACAGCATTTATCCACCAACTAACACCAATCACGGGTTGAGGTTTCGTTGAGGACATCGAGAGGGAAAAGCCTTTTTGGATATTCTGAGCGTTAGCGGTGGTTTTAGAATACACCATCTCTAGGAGCCTATCTTGCTATAATGTAAACTGTCAGGAGTCATTTTGGAAACCATCATGGAAATAAAAAACATTAAACAAAAAGCCAGAAATTTAATCGATAAATTGCCGGATAATTCTACATGGGATGATTTGATGTATGAGATTTATGTGAGACAGGCAATTGAAGCAGGATTAGCCGATAGTGAGGCGGAAAAGGTTATTTCTGTGGCAGAAGTACGCACTAAGTTCAAGCTAGAGCCATGAAAGTTTTCTGGACAGAAACCGCCGTTAATCATTTATCATCCATCTACAACTACATATCACAAAACTCCCCTCAATATGCTCAAAGACTGGTGGAAAGATTGACCAGACGCTCAGAACAGATTGCTAATTTTCCCTTTTCGGGTCGTCTTGTTCCGGAGTTTGAAACTGAGCAGATCCGAGAAGTTATCGAGGGTTCTTATCGCATAATTTATTATATCAAGCCTGAGCAAATCGATGTTATTGCGGTACTTCATGCTGCCCGAAACATTGAAAATCCACAAGATTAACGATAATCCAAGACCATTGGGGGAGTAAATTAATGGCAGCAGTGAAGATTACCAAAAAAGGGAAGAAAGCTCCAACGGGTTAGCTATCCCTCTGGGAGGAGTGGGAGGCCAATAGTCCAGAAATTATTGAGGTGGCTCATCAGTTCATCTTGACTAATTGTCACAACCCGCAGCGGGCGATATTTCTCGATTGATCTTAAATCTTTGGTTGAGACTGCAAGAAAGCACGGTGCAGGGGAGAAAGTTGAAAACCCATCTCCCCTGGCCTCGTATTATTATCCGAGAAGTATTGAGTTCCAGGGCATTGATCGGCTTAACTATACCAAGGGCATCTAACGGTGATGAGTGATCGGCACAAAGATGGCAGCTCGAAGACACTACAATTGACAAACCTGTAAATCCATGTTACACTCGATGATTGATAGATAAAACTATCATTAGCATGATTGTTCTTAATTAACCATAATACTTTTATTATCATCAGCCTCGACATTTCAGTTTGAGTGTGATGGGAATCTTGAGTAAACTGACTAAATTTCAAGGAGCAACTAAATGCCTGAGAGTTTACAAGGTGAGAAATGTGACGATACTGCAACTAAGGCTAATCAATTTTTAAATACTAGAAACGACCTTATAAGTTATCAAACAAAAAGATTAGACAATCTTTCTGATTTTGAACAACTTGAGCAAGCCTTAATGAATTTTACAAGCAATAAGAAAGATACGGTAAAATATATTCTAAAAAAAGTTTGTGAAGAAGCTAAGTGTCAAGTTGCAGCGATTTTTTTAATCTCTAAGGATGATGTACTAGAGCGTTTTGCCATTCAAGGCAAAGACGTTAATGGTGAGCCAATAGATGATACATGGCTACAAGAAGAGAGGTATGCGAAAGGGGAGAGTTTCACTGGCAGCGCTGCTAATCCATCTGATGGATCATATGGGAAGGTTACTGGAGAGCTTTTCCAGTATGAAAATTTGAAGTATAGGCAGGAATATTCTGATAAGCTAGGCAAATTAATCTCTGCCATTGCCTTACCTTTGAATGGACGAAACAAAACCTATGGAGTATTGAGAATTATAAACAAAGTTGATGATCAGGGCAATATTGACGATCTGGCAAGCTTTGATCCCTGTACAGTAGCTTTCTTAGCAGGAGTCGCCTCTGCTAAACTATCTAATATTCACAGGGATTCTGAGATTAATATACTCAATTACTTGACATACCTTGCAGATATTATCCCAGTTGATTCCTTTGACAAGTATCAAGAAAGGATGTATGACGAAATTTTCAAATACTTAGTCGGCAACGAGACTCCATATAAAGTTGCCATTCTTTACAGAAAAAACTTGTCTTCTGAAGTAATGGAAGTTTTACGATTTTCTGAAGTATCTGGAGTAAGTAATTCATGTCGAGTTTATCTTGAAGAGGTTGGAAAGGAGTTTGCAGAAAAAATCTCTTCAAATACTTGTCAATTTATTGAAGGAGTACATGAGGAGAAAAACAATAATCGGTTTATTCAAACTGATTTAAAACATTTTGAAGATTCAAAACTTGAAGCCTTTGGCGTTTTCCCACTTTTCTTTGAGGGAAAATTCATCGGAGCTATTGCTCTATTTTTTGGATATAAGTTCAAGCTATTCGATAATAATCTTAGCTTTTTACAAAGTTTTTCTTCTTTACTTGCCATATTAGTTAACAAACAAACTCGGGCAGAGAGACTAAGGGAGTTTGAAAGTCTTGCTGAAGATTGGATTAATGAAACAAGTCATTTATCCTCAACCCATGAGGCGATTATACATCCTAACTATCAGAGAATTATTGGAATGGGGCAAGATGTTATACCATTTTTGCTCAAAAATCTTAAAGAGCCAAAAAGCCTTCCTAGCCGTTGGTTTTGGGCATTAAAAGCTATTTCTGGTGAAGATCCGGTTCCTAAAGACAGCCGGGGTAAGTCTAAGGAGATGATCGATGCTTGGTTGCACTGGGGTATCCAAAAGGGATATATTAAAGGGGATATATTAATGAACACTAAATCATCTATTTAAAAAGTATGTGTATTGTAATCATTAACGGTGATAGTCATATAACCAGTCCGAGAACTCCTTATTACAATTCCTTTGCTTGGGCAGTAAATGATCAAGAGCGTTGGTGGTTTCCCGATGGATTTGAGACTGAATATTGGCCAGCTGGAGTAGCAAGGGAGAACACTCTAAGTGCCTTCATAGATGCCTATATGACCGAGCTTTTTGAAGTTTGCCCAATTGGTGATCCTAATTTAGAGTTTAGTCCTAACGGTTTTTTTGTTGAAAAAATCGCTATTTATACTATTAATGGTAGTCCCTCTCACGCCTGTCGGCAATTAAACACTGGAAGATGGACGAGTAAAATAGGAGTTCGTGAAGATGTACGACATGAATTTGTGGAACATTTTATTGTAGAAATTGAAGGGATACCTGATATTCTTAATCTTGGAAACCGCAGCATTATTATGAGGAGAATACATCATTAATAGTAGGCTAGAGTCTAGCTCTGCTTTCAGATAAGATATTTATCTTAAGTTTGCTCGTGGAAGTTCTGCAATTGTAAAGATATGCTATAATTGGAGTGAGTCAAAGTACCAAAGTTAAGCGTTTAGAGGAAGTAGCGAATTGCCATCAAAAGCTAAATATTATGTTCGGCAAGTCTTTCAGCAAAATTAAGTCTCTGACTATGTACACCAAAATAGCTAAGTTATAATTTATGGAAAATAATCAACTTATAGAAAGAAGGTTTGACGGCAAGATAGGTGATGATTATAGTCTCTGGCAATCTGCTCGTCCTCATCTTAAAAAGTTAAGACAAGAGTTAGTCAAACTACTAATTAACTATCAAAACTCTTGCCCAAAGGAATCGCTGATCCTAGAAATTGGGTGTGGCGATGGAGAATTAACTGAGATGATCCTATCTGAAGCAAAAAATATTAAGATAATCGCTATCGATAACGAACCTTCGATGATTCAAAAAATCCGCTCAAGGCTTTCACATTACCTATCTCAAGATACTCTTGTTGTTATTCAGGATGATGTTTTAAACTTTTTGCAAAGTTATCCTTTGAATAACTTTAATTTTATTGTTTCTGGATTCACTTTTCACAATATGTTGGCACTCTATCGTTTTCAAGTATTTCAACTATTATATAGTCGGCTTCTCATTGGAGGTAAGTTATTAGACGCTGATAAAATCGCGCAAAGAGGTGAACAGCATAACCGTGATATAAAGTGGCAATATGATAAATTCTTTGAAGTCCTTGTATCTGCTGAAAGGTTCGATCTCCTGAAAGAGGTTATGTTGCACTATACTACGGATGAACAACCTAATAGAATACGCTATGAAGATGAAACAATCTCTGAACTTTCAGAAATTGGATTTCAAGAAGTTACCTTATACTTACGCCAATATATGGATGCACTGATTATAGCCTCTAAATAGAATTTTACCCGATTGTTAGCACCTAAGTTAAATATTTTGGGATTCATTCAAGTCTTGAAGCTAACGTAGAAATTCTCCTCGCTCCATAAACAATTCCCCCACCCCCACCTTGGTAAAAGTGATGGTATATAAGAATTGGAAATGTAAAGTCGCTCAAGTCTGCTGTGGCAGGATATTCTATATTTTCAAGCTCCAACCATATACCTCCTTTTCGCCAACCTATGCAATCGCCAAAACTACCCCATACTTCCCGATTATATTCTTCTTTCCCCCCAAGGCCACGGTAAATTTTGGCCTGTCCTTTAATGCCAAATTTCCCTTCGCTGTGTTTCATCCAAAGTCGATCAATCTCATCGATTACCTCTAGGGATACCTGACTAAAAAGGTCGTAGAAGTCATTATAATTTTCTATGACCATCCATTGGTACATGATAAAAGCGGTTTCGTAGTCGGATTTTTTCCAATCCTGTTGCTCTAGGTACTTCTCTAGTTTTTGATAGATTTGCCCTTGGTTTTCTATGAGATATTCCCTTTGTTTTCTCAGTTCTTTTTCGTAGGCGCGATCAGCCTCTTTGTGATATTGTACCGAGATCATCTTATCGAATTGTTCTCGGAAACGATCTGGGTTTTCTGTCTCTGCAAAAGCTAGACGGAAAATCTCGCGCCATCTTTCCTCGTTTTCGTTCTCTTTATTCCCCCATAATTCATATAATTTATCATGAGCTTTCCTAGATAATGAATAAACCTCTGTTGCGACCGGATGTTGGACAGAGAAAATAATATTAGGTAAAATTCGAGAGACACGATAAAGTTGATTTTTTTGTTCAACTTCAGGACTAATTTCCAGTAGTCCCAGTTCTCTTGCCCGTTTTAATTGTCCTTGGTAATTAGAAATGGAGCTACAGACGGCTTCTAAAGCTACCATCGGGACGGGTATCTCATAGATTAAACAATGACTAAGAACCTGCTGTAATGGCTGATCGATAAGCTGGTACAGTTCCTGCCAAATAATTTTATCTTTCCACAAATCGGGACTATTTTCTAGTTCAGCTAATTTAGCTTCTGCGTCTTCTCTACCTAAAATATCATTATTGAGAAATTCTAGTAATCGAGGATTTCCATCGGCTAAATTCAACGCCCTTTCCCTGAGAGGTTCAGGAAGTTGATCCGGGGTAAAATTGGCTAGACGAGCGAGTTTTTTAGTCAGTTCGGCTTTTCTAAATGGTTCTAATCCCTGCAAGAAAAAAGCCTCTAATAAATCAGAATCGAACTCGTAGCGACAAGTAATCAGAATCCGATGGTCAGTTCCCGTTTCTTGGATTGCCGTGACTAATGCTGCTAAAATCGGGGCGACTGGAGCCTTAAGAATATAGCGACCTTCACGAGGTTCGAGATTCCATTCAAAGTCATCAAGAATCAGAAGAAACGGTTTTTCTCCCAATTCAGCTAACCGAATGAATAGGTAAGATAATCGAGATTTAAGTTCAATTTGATTGTTTTCTAAATCAGCAATAAGTTCTCTAGTTTTAGGATTGATGAGTTTATCTTTTAACTTTCTTATCAAATAAACTTCATCAATTTGTCGCCACCAGAGAAGCTTTTCCGATTCAGGCAATCTCTCCCACAGTCGAGAGGCGATACTACTTTTTCCCCATCCTCCCATACCATGAATTAGTACCCCAACCTTTTCCCAATCCGTTTTCAGCGTTCGCAAACAATTCTGTAACTGGCGACGACGACCGACAAACTCTTCCCTTTTGACCACCCTAAGCCGATTTTCATCATCTCTAAATTCTCTGGTAATTGTCGGTTTTGGCAGTTGTGTGCGTTTCGGTGTCCTTAAGGGAGTTACTAGGGCTTGAGGTAGAGTGTTTCCTACATATAAGCGCAGTTTATGCCAATCCCTTGCTTGCTGGTCAATTAAGGCTCTATAGGTAGCAGATAGGGCCTCAATTACCGTTTCCCCTTGGGATAAATGTCCGTACAATTCCTTCGCTGCCACTGCTGCATCCGTATCTAGAACCCTTTCTCCCCAACCCAAAACAGCTTTTGCCCCCAAGTTCAAAAATTCTTCCGCCATGGAGGGAACTGCGCTGTCAGGAGCATAACCTGTACGGCAACCAGAGAGGAAAATTAAAGGCGGTAAAGAAGAATGAGCGATCGCATCATAAATGGCATTGGTGTCGCTATCAACCCGGTTGCCATACTCATCCTCGGTGAGAAAGCAGGGTTTTCCGTCCTGATGAGTTGCATGACCTGTTAAGTGAAAGACATCAAAGTAGCCTTGGTCATATTCCCGAACTACATAGCCTAACTCATTTAAACAACCACTTTCTTCTACTCTCAAGTTCACCGGATTGCGCTGGGTGGCTGCTAAAATTTGCCCCTCTTCTGCTTCGTAATCTAAGACGGGTTCAACGCCTAGCGGAGAGGTAGCCATAAAGAGCAAGTTGAGGGGACGGTTTGGCGCAGGATTGGGATTGACAATCTGAATCGGTCTATTATTGGACAACCACCGCACCGGAATGATTGCGGGTCTTTTCCCCACCAGAAAACCCTGATCATCGTGTAATAATTCCCAGGGTAGATGGACTAATCCTTTGCTGGTGCTGATAGCCAGAACTATTATTTCCTCTCCCCGGTGGCTATCTAATTCGCTCTGGAGGATGCGCTCCGTACCATCTAACCATTGGTACAAACGTTGTCCTGTTGTGGCGTGATCTTCCGGTAAACGGGTATAGTAATCGGTGTCGGCCCTATCACTCAGGTTATTGATTTCACTCAACGATCTTGTGTAGGTACGAGTCTGGTTGGGGTTATCCCAGAAAAATCGGAACTCAACGCTATTGCTACCCCTCTCCTGAAGATCAATATGCAGTATCTTCATGTGAAGATCAATATGCAGTATATTCATGATTTTTCCAGCAATTCTCAGTTTTAGACACAGCAAGCCTTTTAGGGATTTAAAGAACATTTTAAAGGGGGATTTTTGGGGCAACTTTGGGTGTACTATCACGTCAAAAGCCCGAAGACTCGTGAAATGAAATTCGCCATCCCATTGAATTTTACCCCGTATTATGCGAACTAACTCCCAAAAGCCTTGCTACAGGGCAAATTTAGAATTGCTGTGATTTTTCTTGTTCCAAGAGTTTTTGTAGTTGCTCTAGGGTAGCATCTTTGAGCATCAGGCGATCGCCGTTTTTGCTGACAATTAACACTCGTTCGATTTTCGGGGTTTCAGGAGAGTCAATTTTTCGCTTTAATTGGTACAATTTCTCAGCGATGGCGATTGTTCCGCTAATAATGCCGATGATGGTGGCGATGGTAGCAAGGGTTCCCTCTCTCTCCACTTCGGAGATAACTTCGTAGCTGCCTTGCACCCCTTCCATCTCGACGATATCCTGAGCAACTTTGATAGCATCGGCTCCTTCAATTTCTATCTGCATCAGTTTTGTTCCTCCTGTCAGTACCCAAGCAAAATGATCCTAAATCCGTTTATTAAAAACTGATTATCTATTCCCCCTTTTGCTTGTCCTGATATGTAGCCTATACTCAACGAATTTAGCACGAAACCCAACCAATGTCCTATTATCAAAAATTATAAATGATTTTGCCTGGTTATTGGATGGGGTGTTGGGTAACAGTCGTCAACCCAACCTACCTTCCGCGCTTTCTAGCTGTCGGTTCTAAGAGTTAGATTACCAAGTACAAGCTGAGCTAAGTCATCAGCTTTCTTTGATTGTTCTGCCGCCAATGTCCTTAGCGTAAACTCTTGTTCGACAGCATCTCCAATTTGTGTTTGAATCTCTTCTGGGGGAACAATTATTTGTAATTCTAGTAATCTAGACGGGCTAATTCTCTGTCGCCCCGTTGCACCAGTAACGTTTGCTGTCGCTTGTCGGGTAAAATGATCAGAACGTAAAGCCCGAAAAAGGTAATAAAGATTAATCTCGGCTTGTGATTTTTTTCGCAAAACAATAAATTCAGTTGAAGCTACTGCGTTAGTTACATCTTGAGTTACTAGCGCAATCTTTTTGTTGGCCAAGCTGGGCATGATCTTGGCGAAGAGAATGTCATTCTTTTGAAAGCGATGTTTTGTACTTCCAATCTCATTTCCTTGATTAAGTTTAAGAGTTAATATATAGCCATAAATATCATCTACTTCTCGTAAATCTATATATTCAAATATTTGACCAGCATATCTACTAGAGCGTGGATTAACGCTTCTTGATACAACATCTACAAAGTTTCCTAAAGGCTGCTGTTCAAACTCACCTATTTGCTCATGCAAATATTGTGTATAAGCTGCACCAGCATCAACTGTATCGATACTACGGGCTGATTCTTCAGTGATTGTTAATATTAAAGGGTCTGGTTTAATTAACTCGATAGTCATTGCAATTCTAGTTTTACTCTATGATAGGCTTCCGCGATAACAGGTAAATCATTGAGATCAGTTTCTCTATAATATTTTGAGGTAATGTCATAGCCAACGTGTTCTGCTTGTGCTAAAAAACGCTTTTTATTGTCTCCAGTAGTCTTCTTGAGATACAAAACACAGGTTCTAGCATTAGACCCCCCAAACGGCTTAAATGATCCGACAGGTAAGCTTATACAACCATGAATATGTGTACGAGATTTCACAAAGTTGCGAACTTCAGTCTCGGAAACTCCGCTGGCAACACCATGGGGCAAAATAACTAGCAAACGTCCAGTTTCAGGCTTTAATAGTCGAATTGCTCTCTCAAGAACCAAATAGTCTGAACCTTGAGCAGCTTTACCTCGTCCTAGATAATACCGGTTTAAAGTAGCAGAATCTTCATAGGGTATATTGAACGGGGGATTAATGAGAATTACATCAAACATTGCTGCGTTATTTTGCTCAATATTTAAAAAATCAGTTCTGCGTCCATCTGTATTCCCAAAAACATCTTCTCTAATTGAATCTCCTGTATAAATATGTTCATAGCCATCACCATGTAAAATCATATTTATTCGACATAAAGTGGCTAACCGAGGATTTATCTCAATTCCCCATAGATTATTCGTGACAAGATTACTAACTAAATGATCTTTTTCATCTTGGCTAGAATCAAGAAATCGAATTTTTTTGCGGACATTAATAAACGCTCTAATAAGAAAGCCACCACTTCCGCATGATAAATCAAGGACTTTTTCTCCAATTTTTATATCAGCTATCTCAACCATGAACTCAACTAATTGTCTTGGGGTTAAATACTGTCCTAAGTCCCCTCGGAGTGTTCCAGTAAGAAAGGCTTCATAAACAGAACCAACTACATCTCCTCCTGCTCCAGCCAAGCCAAGTGGTGTCTTAAAACCATAAAGACCAAAAGGCTCTAATTCACGAACAATTTTTTCAACAGTTTCGTTGCTTCTAATTTGAATTTGAGTTCCCGTAGGGAATACATTAAAAGTCTGTTTTGCGTCAGTAAACATTTGCTGTAAAGCAGCTAGAGGTCCACTGCCAAGAAGCCAGGAAGATGTAAAGCGATTGGGTGCAAGGCCTTCAGCATCTCTTTTCTCTTCGTTAAACTTACAAGTGAGAATTTTAGTTAGCTCATCAAATGCAGACTCGGCAATGAGTCCTTCTTTAGCTAACTCTTTTCGACATTCCCTAAATGCTATTTCTAAGTCACCTTTATTTTCAATAGTTACTAAAAGTCGCTCAGCAGCTTGTCGCTTTTCCAATTGAACTACATTGCTAGAGACAGTAAGTATTGTGCTTTCAAGCTCTTGCGGTTCAGGAACGGATTCTAATCCGCCAATATCGTCTCTATCCAAATAATAAATCTCCCAATCACGTCCATTAGTCAGAACTGCAATTGGTGTAGATGGTTCAAGAAGTTGAGCATAGGAAAGCGCTTGGTTAACATCCTCCTCGCTCAATCGATGCTGAATACGCTTGGTTTCAACCACAAGAGCCGGACGTTCCCCAATATAAACAACGATATCAGCTTGCTTTCTAAATCTATGTCCTGAAGTTCCAGTGATTGAGACTTTTCGACGTATCTGGTTCCTGTCGTAACCAAGCCTCATTATGAAAGGAATAACAACATTCTCAGCACAGTCGTCCTCAGAGTTCAACGGTGGTGCTTTGCGAAAAATGTCATCTAAGATAGCCTGTTTATTCAACGGCATAATAATCTATACACCTATGGGTTACACGACAACTAAGCCTACTGCAAACCAGAGCAGTAGGTAAATAGCTTAAACCGTTGCGTTGCTGTTACAGGCAATACTACTATTAACCAGCTTAGTTGGGGAAAAAATCTCAATTACTATCAATGGTTGACCTAAGAAAATATTTCAGTCTCTCCGTCGGGAAATAACCTATTAGAGACTGAAAAATCTTAGTCATTCCATTCCCCTTTGGGTGGTACGGGAGGATTGCGTCGAAGATGGCGGGTTAAGTCCTCATCCGGTTGTTTCTCTCCTCTTAGCCACTGTTTAATCGCTGTTTCGATAATGCGACTAGGATCGTTAGTCAGGTGTTTAATCTGTTCTAAAACTTCCGAGTCAAGGTGAATAGCGATTTCAACTTTCTCCGCCGTGCGCTGAGTCGGTGTAGCATTGTCGTTCATAAGCTCTATTAATGATTGCTATCTATCATTCTACCCGTCAGTCGAGGATTCT
>NZ_JASJFF010000496.1:0-1574 GCF_030065435.1 Microcystis sp. M53603_WE2 | reverse complement strand
ATGTGTTAAACCGCGCTGGTATCGGTATGGAAGTAATGCACGAGCGTAATGCACACAACTTCCCCTTAGACTTGGCTAGTGGTGAACAGGCTCCTGTAGCTCTGATTGCTCCTGCTATCAATGGTTAATTCCTAGTCTGAACGAAAAGGCACTCCCGCAAGGGGGTGCTTTTTTGTGGCTAAATATTTTATGGTATGTCTAGCCTGGATCGTTCATCCGGTGAGTTTAGCTTCGGGGAGTAACAATTATCATTCAACTGCTCTTATCGATAACCGTCTTCTTTTTAAGTGCCTTCGGTACTCTGTTCTGGTTGTCTATCCCCTTAGTCATTCAGGTGATTATCGATAAGGTCATCATCCAGAACTCGCCTGAGGCTCTCAACTTTTGGGGTGTTTTCTTGATAGTGACGACTCTCTTTGCCAGTGCCTCGGAGATCGGCCTAACCGCTCTCACCGCCGCCATCATAGGCAACGGTCTGGCTAGGAAACTCTTTCTCAAAGTCGCTGTCACACTCCCTAAAGTCTTGGCCATGCTATCATTAATGGCTATTTACAGTCCTCAACTTGCCTTTGCTTCCACTGGACTAACTGCCCTAGCCTGTGGAACCTATTACCTTCTCAAAAGAAACAGATTGGTAGCCGAGTCTGGTTCAGAACCTCTTCCTCTTTCTTTCCGCTTGCCTTTGACCCTAATCGTACTCTTCCTTTTCTGGTATGGGGCTTCCCCAGTCCTCGCCGCTCAATTATCCCTGGGTCAGTTGATAGCATTTATTATTTTCAGTATCCAGTTCGTGGCTTTCTTATTGAGCCTGACGGCGGCTGCTACTAAGCCTATTTATTGAAGGCCGCTCTCATTTGGAGATGTTAATTAACGGTATCTGCATTAGGAAGCCCGTATAGATCCTTGACGGACTGGCGGGAGAGAACAATAATCGTGAAGACTCCGAGGATTGTCCCCAAGGGAGTGAATAAGCAGAGGATGCAGGCCATAACGAAGGAAAACCAGTATCTCTGGCGGCGTTTGAGGAATCGCCCCGATACAATGGTAGCAATAGCAAAAACTTCTCCTAATATGAAAAGTAGGCCACCAACAGCGGCGAAAATATATCCGGCTGCTTGAGGCGGTAAATTCCCAGATGAATGTACTGAAATAGATTCGGTAATGATGAGTAAACCGATAGTAAAGTGGATAAGTGGAAAGAGAGAGAAAAAGGCAAGAATCCCTCCCACAATATAGTGGAAGATTGATAATAATTTGAGATGTTGTCTATCGTTATTCGTATTCATGGCTCTTCTCGACTTTGTGTGATAATTTTTGCTTATGGAATCGTGAAATGTTTATCGGGTAAGACTTTTAGGGCTATTTTGCCGAAGAAACTATCAGTATAGACCTCGTTGCCACCTGAGAGGGGGACAAGCGAGCTAGAAGGTAGATAGGGCAAGCGATATAGCTCTTTGTCCCTTGATGTAATCCTTCAACCGATAGCGGCTAATTTGCATTAGCTCTTCTATATTTTTTGGGAACATTTGATGTAGCTGGAGCCAATGATAGAGATGTTGACCCACATAAAAACT
>NZ_JASJFF010000302.1:0-2889 GCF_030065435.1 Microcystis sp. M53603_WE2 | reverse complement strand
GAACCCTTATATAGAAAGGCATTTGGCGATTTTTGTCAATTATTTTTGCTCTAGAGCGAACTAATCAATTAAGTCTCTTGCCAGATAAGGATTTAGTCGATTTATGCCCCCCTATCGAACCATACTAAGTAACGAAGAACCAGTAAAATGTAGCTTCAACCTCAAGATCTGGAATGGAAAATAGCGAAGTTTTCCCGCTCACAATAATATTTTCAGTTTCAGTTATTAATTCTATCGTTTTTATGTTTAGTGGCTCATCAGATAAGAATTCTTTGAATAAAAACTGAACATTTTCAGATTTAATTGTAGTATTTTTTAGCAATAAATTGCCATTCGCAATATTTCCTTGCAGTGTTTTTTCAAGGTTTTCAATAGTCATAATTGCATCTCAAAACTAAGTTAAAATATCCAGCGTAATTCCAAATTTACAGCTAATTTACTGAGTGACTCTACTTGGGAGTTGCCATTGCCTCTTCAAAAGCAGCTATCGCATGAATTAAACGGGGATCTTCCTCAATCGGGCGATCATATACCCCATCCTCCAAGGCGAGTAATTGCTGTTTTAACGCTTCTAACTCATGTCTAATAGCCCACTTTTTAGTTTCTAAATTCCCAATCTCCTCCTGCCAAGCGTTAATTTCTTTACCACGCCAATTAATCTCAATATCTAACTTTGCTTGTTCTTCTGTTCTATCAGTTCCAGGTAACGAGTGAAACCACTGCTTCCAGTGGTCAATTTCTCGTTTTCGATTCTTGGCTTGTTCTTTAGCTTTATCAATTTTGGACTTATTTTCCTCTATTTCGCCTTCTTTAGCTGAAATCTTATCATTAAGTTCGGCCTTGTTAGGTTTTCCGCTTTTTCTTTCCTCCAAAAGCTGAAATCGAACCGCATTAAGGATTTGATCTGGAGCAAGTCCAACGCCTCGACCATCGGACAGATCGTTCGATATAGAAATTTCAGGCATTTTCTTTTTCTTAGAAGTAGCAGTAACAACTTTTCTACTGTAATCACTTGTCCTTTCCAACACAACCGAAGTTTAGGAACTTAAGGAAAAAGTCAGTAAAATCCACCCAATCCCTTACCCCGCCTAACTTTCAGCCCCTCAACCCTCCCGCAAAAATCCTTAACTTGGGAAAAATCCCCAACTTTACCAACTTAAGCGCAAGCATTGTCAAAATATCCTGACAATCTCCCCCCACTCCGACTCCCCAAATTTTTGCTTCATACCCAAGACCACAAAAACCGAGATGGAAATATCCCACTTTTGTCATCTGGACAGGCTAGAGAGCTTACCCCACAGTAAAAATGAGTAGCGCATCTTGCCTGAGCAAACTTGGGACGATCCCACAGCGACGAACCTATAATGAAAAAAAGCCAAGCCTTAACAACCATGAAATTAACCCTAAAACCCGAACACCAAAAGCTGATCGAAGCCAAACTAGATACAGGGCGTTATGCCAATCCAGATGAAATCATTGCCGAAGCCTTACAATTACTCAGCAAACGCGATCAATATCAACAATGGGCAGAAGAAGTTGGCCAAAAAATTGATATTGCCGCCGAACAATTAGATCAAGGCGAAGGAATTGACGGAGAAACCGCAATCGCTCAACTTAAAGCAAGACTTCCAAAAAACTGTGAAGCTTAAATATTCATGAATCAATACATAATTTCGACTGAAGCCCTTCGAGATATGGAACAAATTCTTGATTATTTGGCTAATACTAACATTAGTGCGGGTGAGAAATTTTTGGAGGAGTTTAGCAAAAAATGTCGTTATCTTAGCCAATTTCCGCTAATGGGGCGCAGTTATCGAGAGATTCGTCCCTATTTGCGTGGCTTACCGATGAAAAACTACATTATTTTCTATCGCTTAACTGAGCAAGGGCTAGAAATCATGCGTTTTATCAAAGGAGAGCGAGATTTAGAAGCTTTTTTCTTTGAAAACCCCTAAAAAATCAAGGCAATTACTTTTTTTCAACTGTTTATAATAGAGATCGCTACAATGTCGAGTATCCCCCCATCCCAAAGCAGCCATGACAGCCAAAGAACAACTCCTCCAGGAAATCGAACAAGCTCCCGAATCTCTAATCCAATCCTGCTTAGAATTGATACTCTCCCATAAAACTCCCGCCCCTTCACCGCAAAATAACAAACCAATTTGGGAAATCGCCGATGAAATAATTGCCACCATTCCCGAAGAATCCTTTGACCAGATCCCCACCGATGCGGCGGCCAACTTGGATTACTATCTTTATGGCAATTCTCCTCAAAAATAATGCCGACCCTCTTCGCCGACACATTTTATTGGGTTGCCTTGATTCATGCTAAAGATCAATGGCATAGACAAGTGCGAGCTTTTAGTAGGTTAATTCAAGATTATTCTTTAATTACAACCGATTTAGTCTTGGTGGAATATCTTAACTTTTTTGCTAAATTTGATCAACCCATGAAACAAGGTGTCGTCAATTTCTATCGCCAAATCCAAACCTCTCCAAATCTGCAAATTATTAGCCTTGATTCTTATTTAATTCAATCAGGTGTAGAACTTTATGCCAACCGTCTAGACAAAGGCTATAGCCTGACTGATTGTGTCTCAATGATTGTGATGAAACAAATGGGAATTTATGAAATACTCACCATGACCAGATCATTTTGATGCTGGAGAGCGATCGCTTTTTAGGATATAGAACGGAGTAATGGCGTTTTGGGAAATATGGGAAGTGCGCTCTTGGCTCTTCTAGGTTCTGTGTGAGGATGGTATAATAATAATACAGGACAGGAGGTGGGTTATGTGGATAAATTTTGATCAACTCCTCGATTTACCAAATGTAACAGTGGTCAATTATCAAAAAATTGCTCAGACAATTTTCCTAAAGCTCGCTCTT
>NZ_JASJFF010000032.1:0-2204 GCF_030065435.1 Microcystis sp. M53603_WE2 | reverse complement strand
CTCTAGCATTTTCTGGCTCTCGGGGTTTAGGTCTCTAATCAATCTCATTGTATTTTCCTGCTGCTTCGTTTTTTTATGTATTATACTTCTTAATTTTTTATTTGGGTAATTAATTTTGCATGACTACTTAATTCGGAGATTGGTTGAATGTTTCCTGTCATGGCATCTTGCCAACCTTGACGAAAGCATTCTTTAGCAGGTTTTAATACAATATTTTCGTTAGATAGTTTTGTCTGTCTAATTTGAGCATCGAGAAAGTCACGCAGCAGAATTTGTTCACTCAGATCAAGGGTCGTAATTGCTTCTGTAAGGGATTCAATGGTGATTTGCAGTGTAATTTGTGTCATGAGCAGATTGCCTCTTTATGTTTTAGATAATGGGATTTTAATGAGAGATGTGCGTAAAGAACAGTTTAGAAAGGGGAGTTTTTGTTTTTGAGTTGCATTGTTTACATCCCATAATCCCATCAATCACAGTTAAGACGATGGATATTGCTGTTGTCGCATCATTTGTAAACTTTTCCGAATTTGAACAATAGTAGAGTGATTTTTCCTAATAAGCTAAACGGCGCTTAACCTGCATGATCCAACAGCTATAACCCTTTTGGAGTCTATATCGGTGATCCGAAGTAAAAGCCGTTTAGCTTAGTCGTTGACTCCATTTTATAGTAGTTCTATTTTTTGAAAAAGAATAATAAAACCTTCTTGGGTAAAGTGCTTGTCATGGGTAAGCACTTCAAAAATATCCATTTGTTGCATAATTACCATTGATATGCAGTCTGTAATGCTATAACCTTTGTCTGACCGTTGTTTATATAATTCAAAACCTAATTGACGTAATTCTGGTGTATAGGAAATAACTTTTATTGTTTTTTCCCGTAGCATTTGCGTACACATCAAGAGTGCTTTCTGTCTCATAATAGTTCCTCTAGATGAAGCATAGTTCAGTATCTCATCAATAATGCCATCTGTCGTTATTAGCTGATCATTGATACAATTATGAGCATAATTAAGCGCGATTTGATGCCAGTCATCTTTAGGGTTGAGTAAAGCGATCCAATAAAAGGTGTCGGCAAAAATTTGCTTCATAGTTAATGTTTAGGAGTGCCGTAAATATAATGATCATGTTGTTCTGCACTATCGGTTGGTAAGGTATCTAAAATTTCTTGAGGAATATCAGCAGTGAGTTCTTCTATAAATTGTGCAAAAGGTTTAGATTGTTCTTGCGATCGATTATGTTTGATTTTGGCTAATAATAAAAAGTCAAAAACTTCTTCTATTACCTCATCGGATACTGTTTCAATTTCATGAATTAGTTGTTCTTTGATAGTCATAATTTTACCTTTGTAAGTTCTTCAAATATAGCCTATATCAGTTATCAGTGATTAATTCAATTATAGTCCATCCCATAATCCCATAATAAGTCTAAACTATGATTTGAATGATTGAATGAATACTATGATTGTGTTGTATTCAGCAAGTCTTCATCAATAATCAATCATAGTCCATCCCACACATAAATCACAGTTAAGACGATGGATGTTGCTGTTGTCGCAGCCTTTGTAAATTTTCCCGACTCTTAACAGTATTAGGATGATTCTCCCCTAAAGCTTGCTCGGCAATTGCTAATGCTTGTAAAAAGAGCGGTTCAGCTTCTTCATACCTTCCTTGAGATGAGTATAATTCTGCTAAATTGGTGAGGGAAGTTGCTACATATTACTGTAACATTAGGGTTTTTGAGTTTGCTCACGCCAAAGTACCACTTTTTCATAAAGACTAGCAACAGTTTCATCAGCAAACAGATTATGTTTAATTTCTAGATAGTCAGTTGGTTTCCAAAAGGTATCACTCCTAAAGATGGCAGCTTTGGCGATACCCATTCGTTCGTTTAGAATTTCAATAGCTTCACGATGCAATTCAGTGTTACGAGGTAAACTAGGGAAGTCAATTTTCATGATTTATCTCCTGATTCAGTCATTAGTAAAATAAATTCGACAGGATTACATATACGCATTATACCTTTATAGCGTTTGATGGGGATAATTCTCTCCTAAAACTTTCTCCGGCTCTTCGGGACTTGTTATGGTTCGATAGGGGGGCATAAATCGACTCAATCCTTATCTGGCAAGAGATTTAATTGATTAGTTCGCTCCAGATCGCAAACAATTGACAAAAATTGCGGCAATGTCTGTCTCTATAAAGGTT
>NZ_JASJFF010000720.1:0-1465 GCF_030065435.1 Microcystis sp. M53603_WE2 | reverse complement strand
TACACCCTACACCCCACACCCCACACCCCACACCCCACACCCCACACCCCACTTCCTAACCTCCCAAATCTCTTTAACTCTTGATTAAAAAATGGGACTCTCGCAGGATATAAAAGTTCTTTTAATCGAGGATAATTTAGCCGAAGCTCGATTATTAAAGGAAATTCTTAAGGGTAATGAAAAAAAAGAATTTCATCTGGTTAATGTCTCAAGATTATCCGAGGCTATTTCTTTGTTACAACAAACAGATTTTGATGTAATTTTATTAGATCTAACTTTACCAGATAGTCAGGGTTTGGAATCCTTAGCTCCCCTTTTAATTACGGCTCCGAAATTGCCGATCGTGGTTTTAACTAATACTAATGATGATAATTTGGCCTTGCAAGCACTGCGTCAGGGAGCGCAGGATTATTTAATTAAAAGAGAAGTAAGTTTAGAAATTTTAACTCGATCGCTATGTTATGCGATCGAGCGAAAACAGATGGAGGAAGCTTTACGAGAATCGAACGAAGCTTTAAAAATGAGCGTGATTGAACGCACTAATCAACTGGAAAAAGCTCAGGAATTAAATCAGTTAAAAACTGAATTTGTTTCCATGTTATCCCACGATTTTCGCAATCCTTTAAATAAAATTTTACTCTCGGCTGGATTATTAGAAGAAAGTCGCGATCGGTTGACAAAAGATCAGCAAGTTAGCTATTTTCGCATGATTCGATCGGCCATTAAAGACATGGATCAATTGCTCACAGAAGTGTTATTAATTGGCCGGGCCGATTCCGGGAGATTATACTGTCAATTTGATCCGGTGGATTTGCTGGATTATTGTCAGAAATTGGTAGAATCTTTTACGGTTAAGCCGGAGCCGCAATTAGCAATTATTTTCCAAATTGAGGGCAGCTTAGAAAGAGGACTTTGGGATATAAATTTAATTAAACATATCTTGACAAATTTACTGGGAAATGCTCTCAAATATTCACCCCAAGGCAACCCCGTAGAATTTAAGATTATTGTCGAATCCGAGCAGGTAGTCTTTAAAATTATCGATCGAGGAATTGGTATTCCCAGCAAAGATCAAGAACATTTATTTAAACCTTTTTATCGCGGTAGCAATGTCGATAATATTCAAGGAACGGGATTAGGATTAGCCATTGTCGGACGCTGTGTGGAAGCGCACAAAGGACAAATTTACCTAGAAAGTGAGGAAGGAAAAGGCACAAAGATCACGGTGATTTTACCGATTATTACCGACATTGAACACCTAAATTGAGATGAACAATAGGGTGGAACCAGAATTTTTTTTCTGCTGCCCTCGCTCCCTATCTACCTAGGGTCTGCTGAAAAAGTTTTTCCTAGAAGCAGGGTGTAGGGTGTAGGGTGTGGGGTGTGGGGTTTTACCGATTTTGAGGGGGTCAATTACCTAATTTTCAGGGAAAAAGTACCTGAATTTCCCCCTGATCACTCCCAT
>NZ_JASJFF010000279.1:0-3798 GCF_030065435.1 Microcystis sp. M53603_WE2 | reverse complement strand
GTTAAGGCAGGTGCGAAAAATCCTTCGGGAAAGAAGCAGAAACCCAAATCGTGAGGTTTGGGAATCGCCGTCCGTTTTACGGCGGCGAGGATGTCAAGTCACGAGTCTTCAGGCTTTTGACGTGATAGTACACCCAAAGTTGCCCCAAAAATCCCCCTTTAAAATGTTCTTTAAATCCCTAAAAGGCTTGCTATGTCTAAAACTGAGAATTGCTGGTTGCTAGTAGAGGCAAGATGTTGCCCAAGAATCTCCGCCCTAAAAGTGCGGAGATTGTCAATCCCCTGACGGTGGCTTCTAGCGGAACATTGCGCGCAGGGAACTGGAGAGTTGATTGGCTGCCCGTGCGGCCACCAATCCCGAAAGGGCGGCGACCACCACTGTGGCAAGGCAGGTTAGCTGGGCTGCCCCCGGTCCACCCACCCCCAGCACCATCGCCATGGCGGTCAGAGGTAGGCGATAGCCGCCAGCAATACCGGCCGCTGCCCCCGCCGCACCCGCCAGATCCCCCGAAATCTCAAAGGTGGTTGCGAACACCCGGCCACTGAGGTCGCCGATCGCCAGAAAAGGGACAAACACGCCGCCACAGCCCCCGGCTAAAACGGCAGCGGTGGTGGCCGTGGCCCGGAGCAGAGCTACCGCTAACAGATGGTAAGGAGTTGTTTTAATGTTTTCGGCCCAGACGATAGCGGCTCCCCCTGGTCCAAAAGCCGCTGCGGGGGTCGCCACCTGTCCGATCACGATCGCCAAGAATAGCATCACCAGGCCACCGATCAGGAGACGAGTGGCGGGCTTGTCCCGCAAGCCTCTGGCCCAGTAGATCGCCTCACCAGTGAGGGCTGTAATCGTGCCGGCGATCACTCCGATCAACAAAGTGGCACCCACCGCATCCCAGAAGTCAGTCGGGGCAACCTGCGGCACGACCAGCCGGATCAGTTGCAGCTTAAAGGCAGCGTTGCCTCCCCATCCCACCAGTCCCCCGGCTAACATCGCCGCTGCCCGCTCCGGGGTGATCGGAACCTGGCGTCGCTGACTCAACTCAAACATAAAAAAGCTGCCCACCAGAGGGATTCCCATCAGGGCAGAAACACTGGCCGCACCGCCACCGATGGCCAGGGGCCGCACCAGTTGACCTAGGGCTGGATTTATGCTACCTAACCAGGTTCCCGTCGCCACGCCAATATGAGCTGCCGGTGATTCTGTTCCCATGGGCGCACCCAGTCCAACGGTGGAGAGGATGGCCAGGGCGCGCAAGGGGGCTAGATTCCAAGGGAACCGCTCTTCGGTGCCGGATGCGTTCACCACGTCACCGGTCAGGTCGGCGCGAGCAATGTCATGGGGGAAGGAGTACCAGTCCATGAGAGAACCCCAGCGACCAGAGGAAGTTGCCCCCCGGGGAGCTAAGGTCTGCACGGGTTGCCCTCTACCCAGTCCAAACAGGACTAGCACTGCTAAGGTAACGCCCACCAGAGGCAGCAGCAGTAGCCAGACTTTGTCTAGGTCAGAGGCAATCCTGAGGGTTTGCTTAATTGCCTCAGTCAGCAGTACCGCGGCCAGAGAGCCGATCAAACCGCCGAGCAGGCCGCCAACAGCCCATGGGCCTACCCTGGTTAACAGAAGTTGTAGTTTGTTATTTAGCATCGTGCCAAGAAAGTTAAACTTTTATCGTTCCTATAGCAAGTCCATTGGAGTCGTCAAGCAAAACACCCTGAAAGTCTTTACTATATAGTTAGTAAAAGTATAGTCAATTATAAACAGACTGAATTCCATTTGAGAAATTCCCTTCACCTTTACTTCGAGAGATTAATTCTCCTTGGCTGAACTACGCACCTCTCTATCCCATAGCTGAACGGATTTGGCAATGCTTTTCTTAGGATGTTGTAACTTGAAACCACAACGGATTTAGTATAAGTTAACATTTCAATTAGACGTTTATAAGGAATAACGACAAACTTTTGGGTGTTAGCTTTGCCTATGTTAGCCTTCTGTTTCCAGCCGTCATTTTTGCCAATAACTAAAGCAGATTGAGGGTGTGTTAGTCAAAATTAACACACCATTAATTTTATTTTTAAGTCAGAACTGTCCCAATTATGGGATAGATGTTTTAATTTCTTGCATAATCATCAACCTAAAAAGATTTAATCGTGTTCAAAGATTCGGTAACGTGAGCTTTAAAATCTAACATAGAATCGAAAATATGTCTGACGATTCCCTCTTGATCAATGATATAGGTAACTCGTCCGGGGAGGACGAATAAGGTAGAGGGAACACCGAATAATTTACGGACTCGGTTATCGCTATCACTTAAAAGGGTGAAGGGAAGATTATATTTTTGGGCAAATTGTTGATGAGATTGGGGACTATCGGCACTAATACCAATAACTTCCGCACCCGCATCGGTAAACACTTCGTAACTATCGCGGAAAGCGCAGGATTCTGCGGTACAACCCGGAGTGTCATCTTTGGGATAGAAATAAATTACCAGGGATTTTTTACCGATTAAATCGCTGACATTAACCGTTGCCCCTGTTTGGGAAGGGAGAGAAAAATTGGGAACTCGATCGCCTACTTTTATAGCTGCCATAAGATTAATTAATTGAATAGATAATCGTGGATAGGGTGATACTTTACATTCTAACCTTTTTTGGCCTTTTGTTTAGCCCGTTTCGCGGCAGCTTTAGCGGCTTTTTCTGCTTCAATGCGTTTTTGTTCGGCTTTTTGTTTTTCTTCGTCTAGTTTTTCTAGATAATAGTGATAATCTCCTGCATAGACAATTAATTCCCCATCCCGAATCTCGACAATTTTGTTAGCTACCTGGGAGATAAAATAACGATCATGGGAAACAATTAAAACCGTGCCTTCATAAACTTTTAAAGCCGATTCTAACATTTCCTTGGCGGGAATATCGAGGTGATTAGTGGGTTCATCGAGAATTAATAAGTTAGCGGGAGCAAGTAACATCTTGGCTAAAGCAAGACGCGCTTTTTCGCCACCACTCAAAGATTCTACTTTTTTTAATACCGTTTCCCCACTGAATAAAAATCGCCCTAAAAGACTGCGAACCTCCACATCTTTCCAATCGGGAACTTCATCATGAATGGTATCTAAAACAGTTTTAGTTAGGTCTAAAGCTTCCGCTTGGTTCTGCTCAAAATAACTAGGAATAACGTTGTGTTTACCGATTTCGATCGAGCCTTCTGTGGGAGCTTCTAACCCAACAATTAAACGTAAAAGCGTGGATTTTCCTGCACCATTTGGTCCTAAAAACGCCACTCGATCGCCCCTTTCTATTTCCAGATTTGCTCCCAAAAAGAGAATTTTATCATCGTAAATGTGAACAATATTTTTAATAGTTACCACTTCCCGACCACTACGCACTGCTGGAGGAAACTGGAATTTTAAGGTACGCACATCGGCAATTGGTGCTTCAATTTTTTCTACCTTTTCTAATTGTTTTTCCCGGCTTTTTGCTTGGGTACTGCGGGTGGCACTGGCCCGGAACCGATCCACGAAAGCTTGCTGTTTTTCTAGTTCTTTTTGCTGACGTTCGTAGGCACTTAACTGAGCAGATTGTTGTTCGTATTTTTGCTGTAGGTAGGCAGAATAATTACCTAAATAAGTGGTAGAAACTCCCCTTTCAGTTTCGACAATTTTGGTACAGAGACGATCGAGAAATTCCCGGTCGTGGGAAACTATGACCATGGGAGTGGTTAAATCCTTGAGGAATTTTTCTAACCATTCAATGGTTTCTAAGTCTAAATGGTTAGTCGGTTCATCGAGGAGTAAAATATCGGGAGTTTG
>NZ_JASJFF010000598.1:0-2745 GCF_030065435.1 Microcystis sp. M53603_WE2 | reverse complement strand
CTGAAATGGGGCGAAAGTCTGTGGACTCTGTGTAAGACAGTACATGGTTTTTTAACTGTGGTATGCGACGGTGGTGGAAGCAGAAACTTAAATCGTGAGGTTTAGGAATCGCCGCACTTTTAGGGCGGCGAGGATGTCAACAATATCTCCCTCCATTTTGATGGTTTTACCTCTTGACCCCATTTTGACGGTTTTACGGGTATTAGAGGAAATTTTACGGGTTTTTCGCAGTTCATCACTGGCTTGGTTAAGGGATGCTAACATATCGTCATTCCCTATTTTTACGGTTAAGCGTCGAGCCGTTTCTAGGAGTTGTTCTGCTTTATTTGGGTCTTTATCGGCAATTTTGGTCGCATCTGAGGCTAATTGGGCAATATTGCGCTGTTGCACATACCCCATAACTTCTTGATTCACTTGTGCAACAGTTCCCTGACCTGCTAAAAATTGTACTACAACATTAAGGGGCGGTTGCTCTCCGCGGCGATTTAAGCCAGGAATATCATAAGTTAAGCCAATTTGTGCGATTCTTGCCCTAGAACTGGTACGACTATCAATGGTAAATTCTAAAATGTAAATGGTGTCATCTCCTGCTGCCGCATTACCGATGGGATAAGGGGGGGTTAAGAGCGGATATTCGGCTTGATCTGGATAAACACGGGTGATTTTAGCTAATTTTACCCCTTTGACCGTTTGAATATCTAATTTAATATTATTAATTACCTCATTTTGCGCTTGTTGATAAGCTTGAATAATATAACTAGGAAAGTCAGTAATTAAAATTTGATGGGGTAAGTCTTTTTGAGGAACAACATGGCCAAATTGTCCAGCTGTATTGTTACTAATATCATCTAATAGCTGCTCATTATAATCGCCAACCCCTAGGACCGTAATTGGAATATTACACTGAGCAAAATCATTGGCTAATTGACGGCAATCTTCTTCGCCTATGGTTTGACCATCGGTAAATATTAACGCTCTACGGGAAGTCATCGCTTGATTACCAATAATCCCTAACACTTGATCCATTCCTCTACTTAAAACAGTTCCTCCACTAAATTTAGTTAGTTGATCAATAGCCGATTCAATCGGTTGAATTTGGGTTGCAGGGGTTAAATTAATTAAAGTAGAAGCTTGGTCATCAAAACGAACTAAAGCAATGCGATCTTCTTTGGTTAAACCACCTGAATGTAATAGTTTTTTCAGGGATTGAATCACTACCTCTAGTTTGGTCATTCCCCCTACATTTTCATACATAGAGCCACTGGTATCAATCAGAAAAGCAAAGGTGGTAGAGGGCCGACTTTGAGCTGCTGCTGCTTGGGGTCTAATTTTCATCATTAAAAAGAGTCGCTGGTCTGGAGTGTCAGCAGGTAAAAAATCTCGATGAGGGGTTAAAGATACGGTTAACATTTGTTTTTTCTCCAAAAGAGTAAAGTTGCTAAGGGGTGTAAATATCCTCTAAAGACAGTAACATTCCAAAAGTTGGCTCAATTCCTGTTAATTCTGGATCAAATAAGTCAGGAAATTTTTGATTACCATTATCTTGAAAGTTTTCGAGATTGGTTTCAAAAAGTGAGGGTAAATTCAGTCTAATACTGGTGTAGCGATAACCTTCTTGAATATCTTCTATCCAAGCGTTAATGATTTGGTTAAGGTGATGCTCTCGAATGGCACATAAACTTTCTTGTTGTAAGGTGTCTTGTAACTCTTGACGAATTTTTGGGGTAAAAATTTCTTGAGGATTATCCTCATAATGGGGGTGTAAATCTAAAGGATACTGATAACCTGCCGGTGGAGAACTTTGGGTGTGTAATGATAGGGTATATATAACCATAGAATAGCAACCATAAAATTAATACAGAGAAAAAATAAGTTTATTATGGCGATTTTAACATAGAATTGTTATTTTACAAAGAAATTTAGTTAATTTTAATCTTTCTCAATCCCAATTAAATATCGTCTTAAGAGAATTTAGCAATTAGACAGATTTAGAGAGAAGATTTCTAGATAGAGACGTTGATTAAGAGGAAGAAATGATGTCTTTTGATTGGACTTCCAGACGAATTTCTCCAAACTTACGAGTGTCCCCATTCTTTAAGAGATAAATGAGTTTTTTCATTCCTTTTGCTTGAGCATAATCAGCATTATATTCCATAATAATCTCCTCTCCCTGTTGAAAAATTTTGGCGGTTTCTGGATAAAATCCTTCGGCTTTACTGAGGAGAATATGAGCATTTTGATGACTTCCTAAAATAATGGGAATATCCCCTAAAGAAAGAGTAGTGGTTTCCTTTTCATGCCAATGAATCAGTAAATAGGCTTTACGACTTAATTGTTCGAGTAAAGCGATCATTAAACCAATAAAAAAGCCTAAAATCACTCCGCCTAATAATCTACCACCGATTTCCCCGATTAAAGGCGACAGTAATAAAAAACCTGCTGCTCCCATTCCCCCTCCAATTGTGCCACCTTGTACGCCGCGAATCCTCCTTAAATTAGGAACAAAAAAGGACATTCCCCCACCGAGTAATCCACCTAATAACATCCATCCCACAATTCTCCCTAAAAGAATAAGGAAGGAAAGACTAGAAATCGGGGTAAAATGGCTCTTCGGGACTTGGTATGGTTCGATATGGGGGCATAAATCGACTAAATCCTTATCTGGCAAGAGATTTAATTGATTAGTTCGCTCTAGATCGCAAACAATTGACAAAAATCGCGGTAATGTCTGTCTCTATAAGGGTT
>NZ_JASJFF010000092.1:0-1285 GCF_030065435.1 Microcystis sp. M53603_WE2 | reverse complement strand
TTAATATTTGCGTCATGGTTATTTCCTCCCGACTGAGATAGTAGAGGGCAGTTTGTACCAAAGCCGGGTGTCCTCCCACTAGCTCCATCAATTGTTTGACTTTTTCCTGATTTTCCCAGGTGAGTTGATAACGTTGGGCTAATTGTAATACCTCCTCAAGACTAAAATGACTTAACTGTGCGGGGAATCCCACGTTAAAGGGGGATTGATTGAGCTGCAGGGGAACATAAATTTCCGTGGAATGGACGACGATAAGACGGAGTTTTTGCCAAATAGGTAGGGTTTTGGCTTCCTCGTACCAAGAACGCAGCAGCGGTAAAAAATCCTTGGCCACCTGGGGATGTTCAAAAATCTGATTAAGTTCATCGAGAGCGAGGACAATGGGGGCGGTAATCGATTCAAGCAGATAGTCTTGAATGTAAACCGTACAGCTAATCTTGCTGCCTAAATCCTCATCCCAATACTCATCTAATTGCGGTTTTAACTGTAGTTGACGGGCGGCATTGGCACACAACCAGCGCAAAAATTGGTTTAAATCACTCAAAATGGCCTGGTCCACCTGTTCTAAGTTCAAACTCACCGTGCGGTAGCCTTGCTGTTTGGCAAAATCGAGCATTCTCAAAAGTAGGGAAGTTTTGCCCATTTCTTTCGGGGCTTTTATCCGCACTAAAGCCCCCGGTTTCTTGATTTCCTGCCTTATCTGTTCTTCGAGGGGAAGACGTTCTAAATAAAATGGGGAACCAAGGGGAACTGCCCCATTGGGATAGGGGGGTAATGTGTCCAATTTTTCGCTCTTGGATGGAGAATTAACCAGAATTTTGTCTTGAGGGGGTGCTGTTAGCTGAAAATTCAGGGCGGCGATTTCTTGCCAGTCGAGGCATAATCGACGACAAATTTGGGCAAAAGTGGCTTGTTCTACCGGTTTACCAGTCAGGAAGTTGCTGACAGTAGCCAGACTAAATTCAGCTTCTTTAGCTAAGGAGCGTTGACTGCTAAAGCCCTGCTTTCTCACGGCTAATTTAACTTGATTGAGGCAATGTTGTTGTACTCTTAGATGGCTCGATAGGGAATCTCTCATAAGAATTGGGGTGTGGGGTGTGGGGTGTAGGGTGTAGGGTGTAGGGTGTAGGGTGTGGGGTGTGGGGTGTGGGGTGTGGGGAGTTTTCTCAGTGAACTGATAACTGATAACTGATAACTGATAACTGATAACTGATAACTGATAACTGATAACTGATAACTGATAACTGATAACTGATAACTGACTTCTAACCCAATGGTAGATGTT
>NZ_JASJFF010000015.1:0-2781 GCF_030065435.1 Microcystis sp. M53603_WE2 | reverse complement strand
TAAATCCTTATCTGGCAAGAGACTTAATTGATTAGTTCGCTCTAGATAAAAAACAATTGACAAAAATCGCTAAATGCCTTTCTATATAAGGGTTACATCCCTTATAATCCCCGTCCATTGCATAACACAAACCGAAGAGCCTTAAAACTCTACTTGCAAGTCTCCCATCACAGTTGATATAGTCGCTGGATCTCCTTGACGATAGTAACCGCCGTTAACTTCGGCAATTTTTTGCAAAGCCTGGGGATTAAATTCTCCTTCTTTCCCATAACCAATAGTAAAGAAAGCAATTCGCTGATCGGAAGAAAAGCCACTCTTTTGCAACTCTTGTTCCAACTGATCCAGATTAATTTGTGACCCCGAATCTTCTCCATCAGTTAAGATTAACACGGCATTAATAGTATCAGTCCGCAAATTTTGAGATAGCCAGTTGCGGGCATAGAGGGCGCTATCATAAAGTCTGGTCCCACCACTGGACCGCAGTTGGCCAATAAATTCAATGCCGCGATCTCGCCCCTGTGGAGTTCCTTCTATAATCACAGGTTCGTTAATAACTGAATTGAAACTAATTAGGGCAATTCTTTCCTTCGGTCCCAGGTTCTGAACGTAATTAAGTAAAGTATTCTTAACTGATGTCAGTTTTTGCCCTTCCATCGACCCAGAAGTATCAATTACTACTGCTACTTGCGACGGTTTCTTGGCATAATTTTGCCAGCTTTTAAGCATGGCTTCAACTACTTCTGGTTGGGGCGAACGGTAAGAGTCATAGGTGGGTTGAGGATTCACGCCAAATTCAGCAGAAAACTTGCTTCCCAAGGCTACTCCTGGAACACCCGGTCGCAGTCCCAAATCTGTGGCAATTTGTTGGTTTTCGGGCAAAAGAATGAATTCAATTACCTTTTCAGCAGCTTCTTTTTCTCGGTCACTTATCCAAGGCGCATTGGCTAAAATTGCCCGCATATTGGAACTGAAAGTAGCCTTGGGATAGACGGCTTGATAGCGCGTTTGATTGGAACCAGCTTGGCTGTTAGCAGCAATTACCAAAGACTCGTAAACTGAGGCTACCGAAGCCCAAAAGGGTCCGTTGGCGACCATAGATTGGGCAAGGGAAGCGGTAGAAGTACCATAGCGAGTGATTTTACTCTGGATCTGTTGAATTTGTCCCTGATATTTTTCTACGTCAGCTACAGTCAGATCTTCCGGGCGCTTACCTGCTACAGCAGCAAATTGGGCCACCAGGGTTTGTAAGCCAGAATTAGAACGGGTAGGCGCGGTGTGGACGTAAGTGATGGGGAGGGGTGGGGCTTTGGGATCGAGTTGGCGGTAGTTGTCCAATTTAGCTAGGGCGACGAAGGGATCTTCTACTTTTTCTAAACCCTTGGCGAGGTCAGCGGTTGTCATGAAAACCATCGGACTGTAGGCGATCAGGGGTGAGTCGGTAATTTCCGGGATGTAATTTTGTCCGGGAAATAGCTTGTTCATCTGGTAGATGAGTTGACTCTGATAAATTTCGCCATCGACGGATAAAAGGGTGGGAAATTCGGGCGCATCGGCTTTGAGAGTTCCATTTTGGTACTGTTGGGCCAGCGAGAGAATCGTTTGGACCACATCGCCGCTTCCTTTAGCTTCGCAACTGAGGTAAAAGGCTTCACCGCTAGCGAGTTTGGGTTGGCTTTGGTTCAATTTCGTGGCTGCTTGCTGACAGAATTGGGCTAGGTCGCTTCCCACGAGAAATTTGACTTCAAGTCCCTGTTGTCTGGGTTGTTGGCTTCCTTGTTGTTGGGGTTGCTGTCCACAAGCACCTAGAAATACTAAGGTAGACAGGACGGTTAAGGGAGTAACTGAGGTTAAATAACGAGAAAAAGCAAGATTTTGGCGTTTAATCATGAGTCTTGACAGAGTAATAACCAATAAAGCACGAAGTTACTCGGATCAATGCAGATGGGATGAGAACATATTTCCCTAAAATGTCGGATGAATGCCCCCGCTAAATTTTTCGACAAGACATCAACCTTTGCGGGGGATGAAATCCGACCAGGATATTAACTGCGAAGCCCGATTTTAATTCTACCATTTGTAGGTAAACTGTGTTATACTTAATTTGGCCAATGGTCGAGGATTGTTAGATGCTAGTCGTAGAAGCAAAGCTAAAAAACGGAACACCAGAGCAATATCACCAGCTTGATGAAGCTATCAAAACTTCTCAGTTTGTGCGTAACTCTTGTGTTCGTTATTGGCGGTCCAATCAAGGGACAACCCGCAATGATCTCCAAAAACTTTGTGCGGTACTAGCTAACAATAAAGAGACCCCTTGGGTGAAGAAATTAAACTCTCAAGCTCGTCAATCGGCTGCTGATAGAGCCTGGCAATCAATTAATCGGTTTTATCATAATTGTCGATGCCCAGATACCGGGGAAAAAGGGGTTTCCTCGATTTAAAAAACATAGCCGTTCTGTTGAATACAAATTAACGGGCTACAAACTATCTGATGAGCGACGTAAAATCAAGTTCACCGATGGCTTTAAAGCAGGAGAATTTGATTTATGGTGTAGTCAAAAAACCTTAGTTTATTATTCAGAGCAACAGATTAAACGGGTAAGAGTTGTTAGACGTGCTGATGGTTATTATTGTCAGTTTTTGATTGACGTAGAGCGGCAAGAATACCATAAACCAACGGGACAAATAACAGGAATTGACCTAGGGTTAAAGGAATTTTATACCGATGCTGAAGGTAATACTGTAGAGAATCCACGTTATTTAAGAAAGTCAGAAAAACGACTG
>NZ_JASJFF010000156.1:0-3382 GCF_030065435.1 Microcystis sp. M53603_WE2 | reverse complement strand
TATCGATTACGTCGTCACCAAAATTCCTCGCTTTGCCTTCGAGAAATTCCCCGGCTCCCAACCGATTCTAACCACCCAGATGAAATCCGTCGGGGAAGCCATGGCTATCGGTCGAACTTTCCAAGAATCCTTTCAAAAAGCACTTCGCTCCCTAGAAACGGGCCGTTTTGGCTTTGGTTGCGATAAAATCGAAACTCTCCCCCCCCTCTCGGAAGTCCGGGCTGGTTTGCGGACACCTAACCCCGAACGGGTTTATAGTATCTACCATGCTTTTAAATTGGGCATGAATGGGGAGGAAATCCACGAACTAACCGGGATCGATCCCTGGTTCCTCGATAAATTGGCCGATTTGATGGAAACCGAGAAGTTCCTCAAACGAACTCCCCTGAAAAGTCTCGGCAAAGAGGACTTATTCGCTATTAAACAACAGGGTTTTAGCGATCGCCAAATCGCCTTCGCCACCAACACCAGCGAGGACGAAGTAAGAAGTTATCGCAAGGGTTTGGGTATTATTCCAGTCTATAAAATGGTGGACACCTGCGCGGCAGAATTTGAAGCTCTGACACCCTATTATTATTCCACCTACGAACAGGTAGAATCGGAAGTTTTACCCTCCGATAAACGCAAAGTGATGATCCTCGGTGGTGGCCCCAATCGCATCGGCCAGGGGATAGAATTTGACTACTGTTGTTGTCATGCCGCTTTTTCCCTCAGTCAAGCCGGTTTTGAGACGATTATGGTTAACTCTAACCCGGAAACTGTCTCCACCGATTACGATACCAGCGATCGCCTTTACTTTGAACCCCTGACTAAAGAGGATGTCTTAAATATCATCGAAGCGGAACAACCAGAGGGTTTAATTATTCAATTCGGTGGGCAAACTCCCTTAAAACTGGCGATTCCCCTGCAAAAATATTTAGAATCGCCTAATTGTCCCGTAAATACCAAAATTTGGGGAACTTCACCCGATTCGATCGATGCCGCCGAAGATCGGGAACGTTTTGAACAAATCCTCCGAGAATTAGATATCCGACAACCCCTCAACGGTATTGCCCGCAATTTCCAAGAATCCCAAGCAGTGGCTAAACGCATCGGTTATCCTGTGGTAGTACGTCCGTCCTACGTTTTAGGCGGTCGGGCGATGGAAATCGTCTATTCCGATAGCGAATTGGAACGCTATATGAAGTATGCGGTACAGATAGAACCGGATCACCCGATTTTAATCGATAAATTCCTCGAAAATGCCATCGAAGTGGATGTGGATGCCCTGTCAGATGCGACGGGAACAGTAGTTATCGGGGGATTAATGGAACATATCGAACAAGCGGGCGTACATTCGGGCGATTCTGCCTGTTCTATCCCCCATACGTCCCTGAGTGCCTCGGTTTTAACCACAATTCGACAATGGACGGTGGAACTAGCGAAAGCTTTAAAAGTAATCGGTTTGATGAATATCCAGTATGCGGTGCAGGGGGAGACAGTTTATATCTTAGAAGCGAATCCCCGCGCTAGTCGTACTGTTCCCTACGTTTCCAAAGCAACGGGAGTTCCTCTGGCAAAAGTTGCCTCCCTCGTCATGTCGGGCAAAACCCTAGCAGAATTGGGTATCATCAGCGAAGCAATTCCCCGTCATATTGCCGTGAAAGAAGCGGTTTTACCCTTCCAGAAGTTCCCCGGTGCTGATACTCTCCTAGGACCAGAAATGCGTTCTACAGGGGAAGTAATGGGGATTGACAGCGATTTTGGCAAAGCTTTCGCTAAAGCAGAAATGGCCGCCGGCGTGATTTTAGCCACCAGTGGGACGGTTTTCGTCTCGATGAATGATCGCGATAAAACCCCCATGGTTCCCGTGGTTAAGGATCTGCAATCCCTCGGTTTTCGCGTCGTCGCCACTTCCGGAACTCGTAAAGTTTTGTTAGAAAACGGTTGCGAAAATATCGATTTAGTGCTAAAGATTCACGAAGGCCGTCCCGACGTTGTCGATTGGATCAAAAATGACTGGATTCAGTTTATTGTCAATACTCCCAGTGGTGAAGAATCCCAAAACGATGGCCGAAAAATTCGCCGTACTGCCCTCGATTATAAGTTACCAATTATCACCACTATCGCCGGGGCAAAAGCGACAGTAGCGGCCTTAAAATCCCTGCAATCGCAACCTTTAGAGGTGAAAGCTTTACAGGATTATCTCGCCTAATTTCAGTTATCAGTTATCAGTTATCAGTTATCAGTTATCAGTTATCAGTTAGAAAGGGGATATAGGGGTTTAGGGAAATTTCAGCCAAATGCCCCACTACCCCACTACCCCATCTCCCCATCTCCCCACTACCCCATCTCCCCATCTCCCCATCTCCCCATCTCCCCACACCCCACACCCCATCACCCCATCTCCCCATCACACCCCACACCCTTCTCCCCAATTCCTAATTCCCATGACCGATACTCTAAACGATTATAAAAACCTGATTAGTGAACTGATTAACCGTTATAAAAACCGCGTCGATTTCCTGACAATTCGTCTGGAAGAAGCGCGGGGGACGAATATTCTACTACGTTCCGAACGAGTGGAAACCCTCAGCGAAGGTATTGCTATCGGTGGTCAGGTACGCGCCTGTTATAAAGGAGGTTGGGGATTTGCCAGCTTTAATCAATTATCCAGTTTACAGGAACGATTAGAAGATGCGATCGCTGCTGCCCGTTTAATTGGGGAAGAAGAAACCCTGATTGCCCCAGTAGAACCTGTAATTATTAGTTGTGAATTGCCTTTAACAGGAACGGATCCCCGTTTAGTACCATTAGCCGATAAAAAAGCCCTCTGCGATCGCTATAATAACTTACTGCGTCAACATCATGCCAGTATTGCCACCACTTCCGTCCGTTACAGCGATAGCAGTCAACATATTCTTTTAGGCACTTCTGACGGGACTTTAATCGAACAAAAATGGTCAGACTTAGAAATGCGTTTTTCGGCCACCGCTAGAGATGGGGACAGTGTACAAACAGGCCGGGAAACCACCGGATCCCGAAAAGCTTTCGAGGATCTGATCAATTTAGAAGAACAGGTGCAAGGGTCGGCTAAACGTGCCGTACAAGCCCTAGTTTTGCCCCCTGTCAAGGGCGATACTTACACCGTCGTCATCGATCCCATTTTAACCGGTCTGTTCGTCCATGAGGCTTTTGGCCACCTTTCCGAGGCAGATATGTTATACGAAAATCCCGACCTTTTGGAAGTGATGAGTATGGGCAAACGTTTTGGACCAGATAACCTGCAAATCTTTGACGGGGCCTATCCGGAAGGTCATCGGGGCAGTTATTTTTATGACGATGAGGGAACCCCCGCAACCACGACTCAGTTAATTAAAGATGGGGTTTTGGTGGGAAGACT
>NZ_JASJFF010000518.1:0-5698 GCF_030065435.1 Microcystis sp. M53603_WE2 | reverse complement strand
CAGGGGGCATAAATAGGCTAAATCCTTATCTGGCAAGAGACTTAATTGATTAGCTCGTTCTAGATTGAAAACAATTGGCAAAAATCGAAGCAATGTCTTTCTATATAAGGGTTTCATCCCTTATAACTCCCGTCCATTGCATAACACAAACCGAAGAACCATAATCTCCTGACTACTGACTACTGACTACTGACTACTGACTACTGACGACCGGCTACTGACTCCTAACACCCTAGTCATTCGGGGACTGAGGAGAGATTTTCAAAGAGGAAATGGCCCCTTCTTCTATCGGGGTTTCTGATGTATTCCTTTCCCCATCGAGAGAAGGGGTTTTTTTGCCGCCAGAACCGCCACTTTTCGGGGGTTTCGAGGAGAGGAATTGGGCCTCGAACTGTTTGATCAGCACATACAACACCGGGACGAGAAATAAACTCAACACCGTGGAAATCAGATAACCGCCTAAGATTGCAGTTCCCAGGGACCAACGACTCATCGCCCCGGCGCCGGAAGCGATAACCAAGGGCAAGAAACCGACTAAACCGGAAATAGCCGTCATCAGAATCGGTCTTAAGCGTTCCGTCGAGGCCCGGGCTGCCGCATCGGGAATACTTAAACCCAAAGTACGGGACTGGTTAGCGAATTCCACGATTAAAATCGCATTTTTAGCCGCTAAACCGATCAACATGACCAAAGCCACCTGAGCATAGATATTATTATTCACCGCCGGGAACAGACTACCCACTTGTAGGAAATTCGCCCGCAACAGTAAGGCCCCCATGGCCCCTAGGATCGCTAGGGGAACGGTAATCATGATGATAATCGGGTCAATGTAGCTTTCGTACTGGGCCGCAAGGACGAGGAAAACCACGATAAAGGCTAATCCGAAGATAACTGGGGCAGCCCCGGCGGAAGTTTTTTCTTGGAAAGCTGTACCCGTCCAAGCGTAACCGAAACCGGGCTGCAGGACTTTCCGACAAACATCTTCCATCACTGCGATCGCCTGTCCCGTACTAAAACCGGGGGCGGGACTACCCTGAACGTTAATCGAGGGATAGAGGTTAAAGTTAGTGATAATCGGTGGATAGGTGAAGCGTTTGACGCTAACCAAACCCGATAGGGGAATATTGGCCCCGGTACGGGAACGGACGTAAAGACGGTTAATATCTTCAGGATTAGAGCGATAATCCGCTTCTGCTTGGGCAAAGACTCGATACAAGCGATCGCCTAAGACGAATTGGTTGACGAAGTTGGAACCGAGATAGGTTTGCAGGGTTCCGAAAACGGCCTGCATATCGACGTTTTGCGCCTGTAGCTGGTTGCGATTGATGGAAAGTTCCAGCATCGGCGTGTCGGTGGTAAATTGGGTGAAAATTCCCGATAATTCCGGTCTTGTTCGGGCCTCGGCCATGACGTTATTAGCGTTGGCAATCAAAGCGTCCATGGGGAAAGAAGCGCGGTTTTGGATAAATAACTCGAAACCGCCGGTAGAACTTAATCCATCCACGGGGGGCGCATTAACGGCGAAAGCGCGAGCATCTGGGACTTTAGTGGCTAATTGTTGGTTAATTTTCCGCAGAACCCCGAAAACCGACTTATCTTCGCCGGGCCGTTCCGACCATTCTTTTAACTTGACAAAAAATAGTCCTTGGTTGCTACCACTTCCGGCAAAACTAAAGCCCGCCATACCGACAAAGTGTTCGATTTCTTCGATACCGTCGAGAATTTCTTCGTTAATCTGACGGATAACCTGGTCGGTGTAGCGCAGGGAAACCCCGGGGGGTGCTTGCACCAAAACGAAGGCATAACCTTGGTCTTCTTCGGGGATAAAACCCTGGGGAGTGGTGCTATAACTCCAAGCTGTGAGAAAGAGGGCGGCGATAAAGAAGGGTAACACTAAAAAACGGATGCGGATCAGAAATTCGATCGAGCGTCGATAGCCTTCTTTAACTGCGTTGAAACCCCGATTAAAGCCCTCGAAAAACAGTCCCAAGGGGCCGCGGGTGCGTTGGGGCGCTTTCATGATAATCGCCGACATGGTGGGGGAAAAACTGAGGGCGTTAAAGGTGGAGATGATAATTGAAGCGGAGATGATGACGGCAAATTGTCGATAAACGATCCCCACCGTACCGGGGAAGAAGGTGACGGGAATAAACACCGCTAGTAGTACAAGGGAACTAGCAATCACCGCCGAGGTTAACTCGCCCATGGCATCAAGGGCAGCTTGAAATGGCCGCATTCCCTGCCGTAATTTTTCCGATACCGCTTCTACGATCACGATGCCGTCGTCCACCACTAAACCGGTGGCCAGAATGACGGCAAACAAGGAGAGGTTATTGAGAGAATAGCCTAAAGCCAGGGCGACGGCCATGGTTCCGATCAAAGATACAGGAATAGCGATCGCAGGAATGATCGTGGTGCGCCAATCCTGAAGGAAGATAAAAATGACTAGAATAACCAGTAAAATCGCCTCAACCAGAGTGCTAAAGGCTTCTTCCAGGGAAGCGGCGACAAAGGCGGTATTATCGAGGGTAATGGCGATATTTAACCCCGGGGGGAAACTTGGTTCTAGTTCCGCCATTTTTTCTTTTACCAGTTTGGCAGTATTCCAAGCGTTGGAACCGGGTAACTGATAGACGATATAGACAACGGCGGGGGATTTGTCGAAATAGGCGGCGGTACTGTAGCTTTCGGCTCCGATTTCTGCGCGTCCTACGTCTTTAATTCGGATTAAATCGCCATTTTCCCCGACTTTGACGACAATATTTTCCGCTTCCTCCCCGGTGGCCACCCTACCAACGGCGCGAATGGCGATCTGGAATTGCTGCTCTTCGGGACTGGGATCACCGCCAATTGTCCCCGCACCCACCTGAATATTCTGTTCTCGGATCGCCTGTACTACTTGTTCCGCCGATACGCCCCTAGCGGCTAAGGCATCGGGATTAAGCCAAAAACGTAGGGCGTATTCCCTCTCCCCGATGATTGTTGTACTACCAACCCCCTCGATCCGGCGAATCTCCGCATCGATGACCCGATCGACAAAGTTACTTAAAAAGACCGTATCGTAGGGATAATTGCCCTTTTCATCCGGTTTGGCGGAAATCCCGTAGGCAAGGGTAACGCTGGGGGATTGGGTATTGGTTGTCACCCCCTGCCGGTTCACTTCTTCCGGTAAACTAGCGGCGGCGGTACTGACACGGTTTTGTACCAAGACTTGGGCAATGTTACGATCCATTTCCACCGGGAAAAAGACATTCACCGTACTTTGTCCGGTGTTGGTACTCTGGGACTGCATATAAACAATCTGTTCTGTCCCGTTAATCTGGCGATCGAGTACCGTGGTAACGTTATCCTGTACGGTTTTGGCATCGGTTCCCAAATAGTTGGCATTTACCGCTACCTGAATAAATGCCAACTGGGGCAGTTTTTCTAGGGGTAAAAAGGGAACAGCGATCGCTCCGATCAAAACGATTAAAATCGAGCAAACTGTGGTCAGAACGGGTCTTTTAATGAAGGTATCGGCAATACTAAGGATCATAGGGCGTTACTGGTTCATTTTTTCTAGGATAGTTGCGGCGGTGGGAGATTTACGAGTCAGATAATTAAATATTAATAGTTTAAAGATGGTATCTAGGATAACGGGAACCGTGGCCACAAACAAGCTAATAAATGTAATATTCTCGCGCCAACCAAAGTGCCGGAACAAAGTTTCTAAGATTACCGTCCAACCCTCCGCCGAGTGAAACCCGACAAATATATCGGTAAAGAGAATAAAGATAAAGGCTTTGGTGATATCATTTAAGCTGAGAAAATAACGACTAACATAAGCTCGCGTAATTGCCAATTGTTGACGACCAAAAATTAAGATCGCAATAAAGGCTATTAATCCAGTGATATCGGAGAGTAAGTTTTTCCAACCATCTTGACTTTCATAACCCGCTTCTCTGAATAATTCCTCCACCTGTTCCCGAAAATTTTCTTCTGATTTATGCCCTGCTTTTACTACTCCTAAAACCTGCTTGATTTCTTCAATTTCTTGAAGTCTAGCAAATTCCCTGAGATATTTTTCGCCAATTTCCTGAGAAATATAAACTTCTGATATTTTCGCTCTATCCACACCAAAATAGTTTAAAACAGGGCTAAAAATAAAGTTTCTACTAATAACCTGCACCAAGAGAGGAACTAAAATAATAATCAGGATAAAACGAATAGCAATACGTTGCTGTTGTCGCAGGGTACGGAGTTGTTTAATAACGGTTTGTTCGTATTCTGGGGTTAATTCTTGCTGGAAGTTAAAAAATTTATTACCGGTTGCAGGAGAAATTATCTGGTTATCTTTATCCCTGGGTTTATCACTGGTGAGATTGGTATTAGGCAGATTTGGGGTTTGATTATTCGGTAATGGGGGCAGCAATTCCTCTAAGTCTAGGCGATATTTACCGATAATATCCTCGATCGCCTTTAAAGTCTCTAGGATGTTATTATTTTCTGGGTTAGTTTGCGGATTGATAAAATTACCCAGACGCACTTGAGTTAAATCGAAACGTATCTGTAATAATTCTCGCTCTAGGGTACTTTGAAAGTAATCATAAACACTTTTTCCTCCCACGGCAGCCGGGGAAATTTTTTGTCCCCCAAAATGTTTATCTTCGATCGCTTTAATTTTCAGCGCTCTCTGATAAGCTGATTCTAGGGCCACTAAAGAGCGTTTTTCTACCCATTGATTAACTCGATTCCAAGGCACGGCTATAATCCTCGCTTTTCTGTCATCACAAGCACCACGGTAAGCTATCAGCGTTGGCTAGATAAGCTAAACGGCGCTTAACCTGCATGATCCAATAGCTATAACCCTTTTGGAGTCTATATCGGTGATCCGAAGTAAAAGCCGTTTAGCTTAGCTACTTTCGAGAAATATCCATAGTATTACATTTTAGGGTGCATTGGCTGCATCTTCACCATTGCTGAAATACAACGTTTCTCATCAAGATAAAGTGTAACCTAATTTGTTATCAACGACCGATGACCGACTCCCTAAAACGAAAACCTCATAGCTCACCATTAGGATAACTGCTCTAATTAAACTTAGCAATAATTTTTAGATATTGAATGTTCCTCTATAAACAAACTGTAAGCATTTCTAAAAACCTCTGGAGTAAATTTATTAGCCTGTTGCCGACAACTTTCTGGAGCAATTCTATCACCCTGATCCACAAAATATTTAACCGCTGCTACCAAAGATTGGGGATTTTGTTCCCCAAAAAGTAATCCTGTTCCCTGGGGAGAATTTTCCCGCAGATCCCGCACGGTTTCTAAAGCACCTCCGGCAGCAAATGCAATCACGGGAGTACCACAAGCTTGCGCTTCCACTAAAGCAATACCAAAATCCTCACAAGCAGCATAAATAAACGCTTTTGCTTTCGACATATATTCTGCTACTATTCGATCAGAAACCGCACCTAAAATCTGAATATTATCCTTAGCTAACTGACGAATTAAAGCCATTTGTGGACCATCTCCAATAACCACTAGGGGTAATCCCAATTGATTAAATGCCTCCACGATTAAAGGGACTTTTTTATAACTAACCAAACGAGAGACTACTAAATAAAAATCTTCTTTTTTCTCTTGGTAGGGAAAACGCTCGATTTGTACGGGAGGATAAATAACTTTTGCCTCCCGTCGATAACAGCGCCAAATTCGT
>NZ_JASJFF010001335.1:0-7242 GCF_030065435.1 Microcystis sp. M53603_WE2 | reverse complement strand
GGATTGGGACTAATTGCCGCTACTTTAGGAAAAGTCTATGGACAGGTGGGGATCGGTTTACCAATTATCGTCAGTGCGATCGCTATTTTCATGGGGTTAAACCTCTTGGAATTATTACCCCTGCGCTTCCCCTCCCTTGGCTCTACCGATTGGATTACCGGCGATTTTCCCCCGATTTTGCGGTCCTATCTTCTCGGTTTAACATTTGGTTTAATCGCCTCTCCGTGTAGTACACCAGTTCTGGCAACTCTATTGGCATGGGTGGCCAATACGGGAGATTTAAGCTTAGGAGGGGGATTATTGTTATCCTACACTGCTGGCTATGTTTTACCCCTAATTATCGTCGGTTCTTTTACTGCCTCGCTGAAAAGCTTTCTTTCCCTGCGTCAATGGTCCGGGTGGATTAATCCCGTCAGTGGGGTTT
This sequence comes from Microcystis sp. M53603_WE2, assembly GCF_030065435.1. Lineage (NCBI taxonomy): Bacteria > Bacillati > Cyanobacteriota > Cyanophyceae > Chroococcales > Microcystaceae > Microcystis > Microcystis sp. M53603_WE2. The sequence continues at coordinate 6,818 of NZ_JASJFF010001335.1, read as the reverse complement.
TATTAATCGGTTTCGGAGTTTTTTCTTTATTATCCCGTCTGCTGTGATGGTGGAGAGTTACAAGGGATAATTGGCTAAAATGGCCCAACTTTTAACTATAGAACCTCTTGTATAATTAATTTTTGAGGGTTTAAAAACTGCTCATTTTTGTAAATCTGCTGAGTTGGGATTTTTCAAGGTAAACTATCTTCTAAAATTGGTCATTACTTCCGATTTTATCACTCAATCCCAGCTTTTGGGGGGTTCTACCCCCCAAACCCCGGAGCGCATTAGCTTTTGGGTGGGATGCTTACAGACAGCTGCTGATAGATCTGTGATAATTTAAGCATCACTGATAATTGCTGGTTATCGGTATTTCTGCAAATGTGAGATACAGCCTAATTGATTATTATTCATTCTTAATTCTCCTGACTCCTGACTCCTAACCCTAACAACAATTTTTGATTTTTACAAGAGGTCCTATGACTATATCGGAAACTTCCTCAAATTTAAAGAATACACCGCCTCAATGGGGACGTAAATTTATCCAGACTATTGCCGATCTGCGATTGGCAATTATCCTCTTACTTTTAATCGCTATTTTTAGCATTTCTGGGACGGTAATAGAACAGGGTCAATCTCTATCTTTCTACCAAGTTAATTATCCTGAGAAACCCGCTTTATTTGGGTTTCTGACTTGGAAAGTTTTATTAATAATGGGATTAAATCATGTTTATAGCACTTGGTGGTATCTATCATTATTAATTCTCTTCGGTTCCAGTTTAACCGCTTGTACCTTCCGACGACAATTACCTGCTTTAAAAGCGGCCAGAAAATGGCAATTTTATCAACAATCTCGCCAATTTCAAAAACTAGCTTTAAGTGCTGAATTAGAAACCGGTTCCCTAGAATCCCTCACCCCCTTGTTAGAAAAAAAAGGCTACAAAGTTTTTCTAGAAAATAACAGTCTTTATGCTCGTAAAGGTCTGATTGGTAAAATCGGTCCGATTATCGTTCATGCAGCCATGTTAATTATTTTAGCAGGAGCGATCTGGGGAGCGTTAACCGGGTTTTTCGCTCAAGAAATGGTAGCTAGTGGCGATAGTTTTCAGGTTAAAAATATTATTGAAGCTGGACCCTTATCTAAAAATTCTCTCCCTAAGGATTGGGGGATTAAAGTTAATCGTTTTTGGATTGATTATAGTCCTAAAGGTGATATAGAACAATTTTATTCTGATTTGTCGGTGATCGATAATCAAGGACAGGAGATCGATCGCAAAACTATTCAAGTTAACCAACCTTTGCACCATAAAGGGGTGACTTTTTATCAAACCAGTTGGGGAATTGCTGGGGTAAAAGTACAGGTGAATAATAGTCCGATCCTACAGCTACCGATGGCTAGTTTAGACACCAAAGGTAATGGACAAATCTGGGGAACGTGGATTCCGACTAAAACCGATCTTAGTGAGGGAGTTTCTCTTTTAACCAGAGATTTACAAGGTACGGTAATCGTCTATGATGCTAAGGGAGATTTAACCTCTGCTGTACGAGAAGGAATGACGATTCCTATCAATGGAGTTAATCTAAAAATAGTCGAATTAGTGGGCAGTACAGGGTTACAAATTAAGGCAGATCCGGGAGTACCTATCGTCTATTTAGGTTTTGCTTTATTGATGATGGGAGTGGTAATGAGTTACTTTTCCCATTCGCAAATTTGGGCTTTACAATCGGGCGATCGCTTTTATATTGGTGGTAAAACTAATCGCGCTCAAGTCAGTTTTGAACGGGAAATAATTGATACTATCGAAATGTTAAAGTTAAAGTAGAATTGATGTTAATTTGGTGTCGTTTCCCGATCAGTAGGTAGGTGTTAAAAATTTTCTGATCCCCCCACCTATCGGCACCCCCCTTATCAAGGGGGGCAGGGGGGATCAGAGGCAAAATCTATCTTATATTTAATTAGAATCACTTACTTAAAAAGTTCTGTTTATCTATCTTCTGCCTTTTGCCTACCCTAACCAAGAACTTAATTTTGTTCAATTACTTATATGCCAGAATTGCCAGAAGTAGAAACGGTGCGTCGCGGATTAAATCAAGTTACCCAGGGCAAAAAAATTATCGGTGGGGAAGTATTATTACAGCGTACCCTAGCCTATCCTAATTGTGAGGCAACTTTTCTGCAAGGAATTGCTCAGACTACGATTACCAATTGGCAGCGCCGAGGCAAATATCTCCTCGCCAATTTAGATAATGGTAGCAGTATCGGGGTTCATCTGCGTATGACCGGACAATTGCTCTGGGTAAAAGATACCACTCCCCTGCCGATTCATACGCGCTTACGCTTCTTTTTTGCCAATCAGCAAGAATTGCGCTTCGTCGATACCCGCACTTTCGGGAAAATTTGGTGGATTGCCGCCGATAAAACCCCAGAAACTGTGATTACCGGTCTCAAAAAACTGGGATTGGAACCCTTTGATCGCAATTTTACCGCCGATTACCTCTATAGTCACTGTCAAAAAAGTCGTCGTCCGATTAAAACTTTTCTCCTCGATCAAAATGTAGTCGCGGGAATCGGCAATATCTACGCGGATGAAGTTCTTTTTAAAAGTGGTATCCATCCCCAAACTGCCGCTAATCTCTTGAAAATTGAGCAAATAGACTTATTGACAAAAAACATTATTTCTGTATTGGAAACCGCGATCGCTGAAGGCGGCACCAGTTTTAGCGATTTTCTCCACGTTACGGGAGTTAATGGCAATTATGGGGCGATGGCCTGGGTTTACGGTCGTAATGGCGAAAATTGTCGCCTTTGCGGTGCAACTATTGCCAGAATTAAATTAAGTGGGCGCTCGGCTCATTTTTGTCCCCAATGTCAAGTCTCAAGGGGAGAAGGGAGAAAAAGCTGATCACTGATTAGGGGCTGTGGCTTCAATTTTGTTATTTTCGTCGGCTAGGGTCTGAATCTCCTGTCTGTAAGCAAAAGGAGCGCGACTGAGAGCATCTTGAAAGAGGGGTTGAGCCTCTTGATTTTTGCCCTGTTCTTTCAGTACGATCGCCGCTGCCAAAATCGGTCGGAAATCGTTAACATCCATCTGTTGAGCTTGTTTATAGGCGTTTAAAGCTTCCGGATAATTTTGCTGCTCGAAATAGATTTTGCCTAAAAGTAACTGAACGGAAACGATATCGATTAAACTAGCAGGATTATTGGGATCGGCAGCAGCTTTTAAAGCGCGATCGAGCGTGTCTTTGACCAGACTAATCGCCTCGATCGGGCGGTTTTGGCTAAGAAATAAATTAGTTAATCCAGTTAAGGCCCGCAGCTCTTGGGGATGGGAGGCTAAAAGAGCGCGATAACTGCCTGTGGCTCCTGCATAGTCCTCTATTTGCTGTTTCGCTTCCGCCAAAAGTAGCAGATAATCGGATTGTTGGGGGTTAAGTTGCGCTAATTTTTCTAAAGGTTCGATCGCTTGCTTTAAATCGCCCTGCTGTAAGCGAGTATCTAATAATCCCCGCAAAGCCGCCTGATTATCGGGTTCACGCTCTAAAACCATCTGATAACCCAGTGCTTGACTGGCTAATTCCTCTTGTTTGACTGCGGACAGATGACTCTGGCCCGAGGAGTGCTGACTTTTGAGAATAGAAGTCAATAGCGGCATGATCGAGAAGGACAACAAGGCAAATAACATGAGGACGAGACCGATGGACAGCCAACGACGGTGAGAGAGAGAGGCTTTCATAGACTGGGGTGCGAGGGGACAGAGAGGAAAATGTTATGGAAATCTGGAGATTTGATGAGGGGATCGATCGAATTGGCCGCTCTTTATTGAGTACAATGGGCAAACGGTCAAGACTCAAAAGGGTTTTGACAAGGTTGACAGTCAAAAGATCATGGTTCTTAATATATTAGATGCCAGTAGAGTCGCCCTAGAGGGTTATTGTAACCCCCCAGATCGCGCTTTTGACTTGCTTGATTACTAATTTACTATGTGTCTCCGCCGCTAGGAGTGTGATATGAATCGTCCTGGGAATCGGTTTACCGAATCACCGAAAACCCCCCCGACCCCTGAAGTGGAAATTCAGGAAGTCCCCCTTGAATCCCCCCATACTGAGGCTGATTTAGCCGTAGAGTCAGCCACCCCCGAAGAAGTCAAACGTCAACAACCGATCCCCCCTCCCAGTCATCTGCGGCAGTACCGGGCGATCGGTCTCGTCTATGGCCATTATCAGCGATCGGAGGAACAATTAACTAAAGGCAATATTTTAACTGCCGATGGTACTCTGATCGATGCTGTGATTCTCGGTCGGGTGATCAGTTTGGTCAAAAATCATCTCGATCTGGAAAAACCCCATCTTTGGGTGGTTTATCCGCGCACCCGTCAGGAAAATGATGCCCTTCATGTTCAGATTGTCGGTGTTTGGGAACCAGAAACCCTGAAAAAGGAGGATGATCAGGAGATAGAGCCTCTCCTCGCTTCTACCCCGGGTTATTTCTCGATTCGAGGCGAAGTCATCTTTACCGAACGGGAAAATCAAGCGGTAGTGGTCAAAATCCGACAAATGCCCAAAACTGAAGCGGACAAACCCAAGTTTTTTAAACTAAAATTGCGCGGTACTTTATCTGGTAAACCGATCAGTCGTTTTTGGGATTTTCAGGTACAACTTAAAGGAGATGCCTTAACTATTTTGGAAGGTTTAGACCTCGGTTTTGCCAGCAAGAAAAAACCGATGGGTAAGGGAGGTTTTAAAAAGCCTTTTGATAAAAATCGTCATCCCTCGGGGGAAGGAGAAAAACGACCTTTTACCCCCGGACAATCCCCTATCCCTCGGCCTTCCCGACCAAAACCCGTATCGGAAAACTAATTTTTTTCTAAGGATGGGTTTCTCACCCATCCCTAGTCTAGGATTTGGTTTTGGGAGCTATTTGATACTTAGTATTGGGAATATAAGCGCGAATGTTATAACTATAATCTGTTCCTAAAATCTCGGTGATAAAAACCGCTAACTGAGTGCCTAAAATCGCTTCATCGGCAGAATTAAAAGATTTATAATCTTCTATTAACCATTCTTGACTACCATTAACTAAAGTACATCTAAATGTACCGAGAGATTCGGCGATTTCTGTATGTTCTGTATAGTTTCTCGTTCTTACTTCCCCCGCACTATCTGCTCTCAAACACAATTGATTAAGTTCTGCATAAAATTTGGCAGGAATTTTGTCTAAATCACCCCCTTTAGTCACCCAATGCACAAAAAGATGAAAAGACCAAGGAAGATTGAGGTAGAGTAGATAAAATAAACCCAGAATAATTGTTAAATATAAGGAGGAAGTCAGGAATTTATCATATTTCCTTTTTCGGGATCGATTTAAACGTTTAGCTAAATCTAACTTTGATCTTTTCATAAATTTTAATGAGTCAAAAGTAATTTGTAAAAAGTAAGATGTATAAAAAAATCCAGCGTTTTGCTCCGATTATCCTGTCCTTGAGTTTATTTATTCTAGCGGTCTGGGCAATTAGTCAAGAATTTAAACACTACACTTTTGCCCAACTCTTGGCTAGTTTGGATCATATTACCACAAGTCGTCAGCTAGAAGCTATTTTTTGGATGGCTTTGGGTTATTTGTCGATGACGGGTTATGATCGCCTAGGTTTTTATTATATCAAGCATCCCTTAGCTTTAGGCACTATTATCCGCACTGCTTTTATCAGTTATGCTCTTGGTAATACCATTGGTTTGACCTTATTTTCTGGGACAGCAATCCGTTATCGTTTCTATACTCCTGCGGGGGTGGGGGTGGTGGATATTGCCAAAGTTATTACTTTTACCCATTTAAGCTTTTGGTTAGGAATGTTAGGGATTGGTGGTTTAAGTTTCCTCCTCGATCCCCAACGGATTCCTCAACTTTTAAAATTACCTTTTTTAACTACTAAACCTTTAGGAATAATTTTTTTATTGCTGGTTACGGGATATTTTTTCTTGACTCTCACCTATAAAAAACCAATAAGAATCGGCCAAGAAAATATCTATTTACCCTCTTGGACTCTTTCCCTGGCTTTGATTTTGGTGACTTTTATCGATTGGATATTAGCCGCTAGAGTTCTCTATCTTCTTCTCCCGGGCAGCTACAATACTTCGTTTTTAGGATTTTTCGGTCTCTATGTATTTGCCATGACGGCAGGGGTATTAAGCAATGTGCCAGGGGGAATAGGTGTTTTTGAGTTTATCATGCTGAGATTACGCCCCGAATATGTATCTAATGCCGAGCTTTTAGGCTCTTTAATCGCCTATCGAGCTATTTATTATTTCCTGCCTTTAATTGTCGCTTTTGTCTGGTTGTTGGGTTACGAGGCGCGCAGAAAATAAGGTCTTCAAATTAGCTTAAACGGACAAAAAAAGTCCCCATGCAGTCATAGCTGGGGAGCATCAATCTAGTAGGCTAAAGTTTCTAAAGTTTCCCGTAGATAGGAACAAATGCGAGCATCAGCATCGTCTCTATTTTTACCTGATTCTAGTTGTTCTTGCTGCCAACGCCGAAAACCGGAACTAGCGGCGATGGCTTGTTTTAAATGCTCCCAAGTGTGATGATCTTTGTGAAGTGGGGTGTCGGAAAATGTGGTAGAGTTGCCCATCTTTACCTCTGGTGGTAGGGTTGCACTTTTTAACATAACTTAAAAATCGCTGAAAATTCTGATAACTGGGACACAATTAGGCAGAAAAAGGTGTTGCCTAGCGGGAAAGCTGCGGGGATGCCAACACCTTTTTTGAGGGAATCTAGCGGATTTTTAGGAGATTTTGCTGGTTTCTGCCGCTTCTTCCGCCTCCACTGCCGCGTTTAAAGC
>NZ_JASJFF010001229.1:0-9740 GCF_030065435.1 Microcystis sp. M53603_WE2 | reverse complement strand
TTACCGCCAGCTTCTTCGATCAGAATAATTCCCGCGGCCAGATCCCAGGGATTAATCCCTCGTTCCCAATAACCATCTAAGCGCCCACAGGCCACATCGGTTAAGTCTTTGGCAGCGGAACCGCTGCGGCGTACCCCTTGGGTCAGATGGGTCAGATAACAGAATTCGGCATAATTATTATCGGGGGTTTGACAACGATCATAGGCAAAGCCCGTCACCAGTAAACTTTTTTCTAGTTCACTCGTCCGGGAGACATGGATAGGACGACGGTTCAGGGTGGATCCTAAACCCCGGGCTGCCCGAAATAGTTCCTTTCTAAAGGGGTTATAGATGACTCCCACTTTTGCTATCCCTGCGATCAGTAGTCCGATGGAGACGACGGATACGGGATAACCGTGGGCATAGTTGGTGGTTCCATCGAGAGGATCGATCGCCCAGAGATACTCGCTGTCCCTCCCTTGCAGTTTTCCCGATTCTTCCGCTAAAATCCCGTGTTTGGGAAAGTGACGGCCAATAATTTTGAGAATTTCTGTTTCTGCTCGACGATCTATTTCCGTCACTAAATCGCCCGATCGCCCTTTTTCTTCTATTGTCTCGATTTTACCCCAATTATCGAGGATAATTGTTCCCGCTGCTAGGGCGGCTTCGCTGGCAATGTCTAGGTATTTTTCTAATTGGCTGCTGGTATCTGGCACGATTAATCCCTAATCTATTCTTCATCTAAGGGTAAACCAAAACGCACTTTCCCACGGGCAAAAAAGCGACCGAATTGTAATTCATACACTTCATCCTCGTCTTGGGTGGCTACTTCCATATCGCTACGGGCATAACTGACACAAAGTAAAGCATAACCTCTGGCTTTTAATTCCGGCGATAGTCCAATCGCTTCTGGTTGATGGATATCTCCCGATAATACCCTGACCGCACAGCTGGTACAAGCTCCATTGCGACAGGAAAAGGGTAATTGATGACTCTGTTTTTCCAGACTGTGCAGTATATAGTTATCCCCTGGAACGGTGGTGACAAATTTTTCGCCCGTCTGACGATTGTGAACGGTGATTTGATGATATTTAGTCATAGTTTAGTTAGGCGGAAATTATAGATGCAATTTAGATAGTTCTAAATTTAGGGGCTATTTTGGTCAGCCACCTTGATTATATCATCAATAATTGCTCAAATAGTCTTCATCTTTACAAATGCCCCTGGACAACTGTTAACTTTTCTTTGGTCACTTGCTAATTTTTATGGCTCTTGAAAATTCATCTCTTTTAATCTAACTGCACCGTCGATAATTGAGATTTCCTGGGAGCCAATTTGCACGATCGCATCTAATCCCTTGCCGATAATTTTAACTGCTGGGGGACGACTTTTCTGTACGGTCATCACCAGAAAAAATTCCTCGCTACCCGTGGCTAAAATGCGCTCACCTGTATTAGTTTTCTCGACTTTTAAAGTCACGGGAGTTATAAAAGTTCCCTGCATATTTGCCCGATTTTGAGTGATAGTAAAACTATTTTTTCCGAGAGTAACATTTCCCTGGGTATTCATCACCCAAGTTTTATTAATAAATTCTGGTTGCTCGACTTTACCTAATAATTTATCCATCAAGACGAATAATCCGGGGGAACCGGAGGACAGACTGTAATCGACGGCGAAAGAGCGAACTAGAGCAACTCCTGCGGGTGGTTCAGCCCCTTTAACCCTAATTTTATCAGTTTTTAACGTAATTACTCCCGAACCATCGGGACTAGATTGAAAAGTCATCGGTTTTGCCTGGGTCCAAGGCGGTGTTTTCGGGAAAATAACGGTATTTTCTGAGTTCCAGTCGCCTTTTGATCTCTCAAAACTCGCCCAATGTCCTCCTAATCCCCAAATTCTCACACTAGCGACATCGGGAAAAGACCATCCTCCCACAAAAGGTTGCTGTTTAAGATAGATACTAGCGACAAAATCCTCTTCATTTTGCCAGCGATTACGAAAAGTATAAAATCCCTTTTGTTGATCAACTAAAACCCGGTCAAGTTGGCGAGCGGGATTTTCTGGAGTAAGATTAGATGGATAAGCAGCGAGGAGAAAAGGGGCAATATGAGGATAATGGGGGTGAAAAAGTTGTTTTTCTTGACCTTGTAATCGCCATTTTATTGCTGGTAGCCATGATTTATCGGTAATTCCCAATCCGATAGTTAATAAAGATACCCCTACAAACATCTGATGTCTGCCATAAGCAGGAATCAATAATTGACCATTTTTAGGGACAATTCTGGTTAAATAATGGGGGATCAATTGGGCTGCCGAGGAACCAGTTACTAAGTCTAATCCGAGACTATTTCGATACCCTTGCAAAAAGGGAAAAACAGCGAGAACCATGGGTTCGGTGGTGTATAAATCTCCTTCTGTGCCAAATCCTCGATCGCCGATAGCTGTGGTAAAATAGCGTTCTAGGTGACGTTTGGCCATTTCCACCTGTGCAGAGGGAGAATAGAGAGAATCGGGCGGTAAATCTTCCTTGAGAATCGCTAAACTAGCTAATCCTGCCGCACCTCTGGCCCGCGCATTCCAGTTACTAACTGCCTCTCCATTCCATCCATCTTTGGGTGAACCACCTTTGAGAAGTTTTTTACTTTCACTGGATAACCAGCGAGTAATTTCCCGTTGGCGCTTTTCTCCCCAAAAATCATAACAAAGATCGTAAGCGAGAGCAACTCCTGCGACAATTGGTGCTTGTTCTAAGACTCTCCTTCCCCGATTTTTACGGGTTTTTTCGATAATTTCCCAGGCGATTTCTGCTGATTTTCTATCTTGATTTAAAATTGCTAAAAAACAATGACCTGTGGCATGATAACCACCATTAGGAACATAACCATCGTAATAAATTTTTTCTTGTAAACTGTTGTTTAATTGGGCGATAATAGTTTTACCGATGGGAGTTTTCGCTTTTTCTCTGAGATTAGTTAATTCTGACTTGCGAAAGATTAAACGGGGATGTTCTCGCGCTTGTAGGGGTTGATGATTAGGGACAGGATTAGGCCATAAAGGGGAAATTGTGCCATTAACTTGGTTTTGTAGTCTTCTTCCCCCTAAAGTGCCTTGATAACTGCCGATAAGTTGGTCTTGGTAGGGGACAATTTCGATATTATAGATAGCTTCCCTGACTTCCCCTTGCCAAGGGTGAGTTTGAATGTTCATTTTCACCTGTAATCGCCAAGCATTGTCTAATTTAATCGCTTTTACCGTACCTTGGTGATCCACTTCTTTATTGAATTTGAGCGCGTATCCCCACACCGACGGCTGACAAACAGCGTGATCACAGCTTAAATCTAGGGTCAGATTTTGATAAACGGGTTGATCTTGCCACAGTTTCCAAACACCATTTTTCAGGGTTAAACGAAGGTTGCCGGTTAATAGTTGCGGATCGATGGTTTCTTGACTTGGTGCGCTTGTACCACCTAGCAAAAGTAAGGGAATGGCCGCTAAAAAAGGAGATATTTTCATATTAAACAAGCGAGGGGAAATATCAGGTATTCTAGGAAGAATAATTTCCAAATAAATTGGTAGAATTGGCTGATTTCGCTTTTATCTTCTAAATTTACTCCGCGACTACGCCACCAAAGAAGAACAAGTAGGAGCAGATGGGCGACAATGGCCAGAGGAGAATTAATTCCCGTTATCCCCAAGAGACCGACGGCAATCATCCCCCCATAACATAGAGAAATTGTCAATAGGGAAATTGTTAAGATTTTTTGAGGACCGAGAAGCAGGGTAAAAGTGGTAATTTGGTAAATGCGATCGCCTTCTAGGTCAGGAACATCCTTGAAAATAGCGATCGCAACGGTGAAAACGAGAACAAAAGCTGTTAAAACCCAGACCGAGGGATAGATAGACTGATTTTGATTGATAACTGTGTTGTAGTGGCGAAAAAGACCTAAATTGACGATGACACCCCGGACGGTAAAAATACAGAAGGCGGACCAGAGGGGAAAGCGTTTTAAACGCACTGGTGGCAAGGAATAGGCAGTACCGATGAGTAAACTAATCCCCACGGTGATTAACAGCCAAAAACCACCGATAAAAGCCAGTATAATTGCTAAAATACCGCTTAAAACCACGATTAACCGTCCTGTTAACCGAGAAAATTCGCCCTTGGCTAGGGGAAGATGGGGTTTATTGATTTTATCGATGTCGATGTCTTCCAACTGATTTAAACCGACGATATAGACATTACCCGCAAGACAAGCGACCCAAGTGAGCAATAAAACTGGCCAATGGCTAAAAAAATCGCTAATATTGCCCAAAGCAATTAAATACAGACTTAAAACACTTAAAGAAGTGCCGATAATCGTATGGGGACGGGAAAATTTCCAGAGACTCCCTAACCAGTGGAGAAAGTTAGGCTGGGGATGGTTAACTGGAAGAAAAGGAGCTTGATTCATCAGACCTCCGGTAAAAATCAAAAATTGTTATGGTTGCTGAGGAGTCGGTCGTCAGTAGTCAGGAGAATCAATAATGAATAATAATCGATTAAATAGTCTATAGCGTTTTTCAGTCTGCTGAGGTACAAAAGTTCTGGGTTTTAGGCAAAAGGCAAGAGGCAAAAGGCAAAGGGGAAGAAAAACAGGTGTACCTCACTAGCTTAGGAAACGCTATATTTAGATAGTTTATGCCACTTAATCCTTATTTTTGACGTTTTTAAACCCTCAAAAATAGATTATGCAAGAGGTCGATCAAAAAAAATCAATCCGAGGACAAGTAATCTGTTAAAATGATAATCCAGACTCAAACCCTGTGGAGAGGTGGCAGAGTGGTTGAATGCGGCAGACTCGAAATCTGCTTTAGGGTAACACCTAACGTGGGTTCAAATCCCACCCTCTCCGTTGAACTGATAATTTAGTGCTGTCGTTCTCAGCCATAATTTTTGGTCAACTGTCTTAAGAGATCTAGCGTTGTCCTGGGTGGTTGGCGACTGGTAACTAAATTTAGACAACAAAAATCGACTTCTTCACTTTTTCATTGCCAGGGTCAAACCATCACCAATAGGAATAATACTGATATTGACCCGTTGATCCTGCTGAATTTTGGCATTAAGTGAACGGATAATTTTGGTGCGATTATCGGTGCTATCGGCCGCCGCTACTCGTCCCGACCAAAAAACATTATCGATGGCGATAATTCCGCCGCTTCTGACCAATTGTAACGCCCGTTCGTAGTAGGGATCATAATTACTTTTATCGGCATCGATAAAGACAAAATCAAAACTATTACTTTCTCCCCCGGCGATTAATTGATCTAAAGTCTCCAGGGCCGGGGCAATTCTTAAATCGATTTTATCGGCGACACCGGCCTGCTGCCAATAACGGCGGGCTATACTGGTATATTCTTCCCTTAGATCACAGGCGATCAGCTTGCCTTCTGGGGGTAAAGCTAAGGCTACCACTAGAGAACTATAACCGGTAAAAACCCCTATTTCTAGGGTTTTTTTCGCCCCGATCGCCTGTACCAAAAAAGCCATAAACTGACCTTGTTCGGGGGCAATCTGCATGACTGCCAGGGGTTGAGAGGCAGTTTCTTGACGTAATTGAGCTAAAATCGGAGATTCTCGCAGACAGATAGATTGATAATAGGAGTAAAATTGTTGATCGAGTCCAAGAGTTTGATTAGCCATAAAAAAATTGCTAGTGGATAGAGTTATCGAGTAAAATTCTGGGTAATCTGAAGCTAGAGAGAGCGTATTGGTTGACCAAAAAGGAAGACTTGGCAGGAAGCAAATCATGATGAAACCCGACTCGGATCATCTCTTTAACGAGGATCTCGAACAGCTGTTAGAGAGTTTAGAAGACAAAGACGCCGACGGTGACGAGGCTCTAGAGGAACTTTTTGGCGATAGTATCAATTGGGAAGAATCCGCCACTAATGATCTTTATTCTACCCCCGGACCGGCTCCCAAGTTAGAACCGGAAGATGGGGATGATCTCGAATCTCTGCTGCTAGAAAATGCGGTGGTCTTGGACTCAGAAGCAATTATAGCCATCGGCAACCCCAATTTTTACGACAGCCTCGAAGACTTAGAAGCTTTTCTGGAAAAACCCACGCCACCGGCGCAACCGCCACTACCAGACATCTTTGAATCCCTAGAGGCCTTCCTCTGGGAATCCCCAGCAGTGGACCCGGTGGCGGCGGCGGAACCTCTGCAAGGGTTAGAATCACTGGAAATTGCGCCAGAAAGCCTCCCAGAGGATGAATTCAGGGATTTAGAAAAACTCCTCGAAGAAACCAATCAGGTGATGGCAGCAAATCCGGCGGCCAGTTTCAGTTCACCGGTCGGGTCAAAAAACCTGCGTCCCCTTGTCAGTAAAGCTTTTGAACAGACGATGCGGGTGCCGATCAAACAATTGGATAACCTCAGCAATCTGATCGGGGAACTGGTGGTTAAACGCAATCGCCTTGAAGAGGAACAGGATCGCCTGCGTCTCTTTTTAGATAATTTGCTAACCTGCGTCCAACATCTGGGTGATGTGGGCAGTCGGATGCAGGATCTCTATGAAAGAAGCCTCCTAGAAGGGGCTTTACTGGCTAGTCGCAATTCCGGTGGTGCCATCGGTTACGGTAGAGTTCAGGGAGAAAATCAGGGGGATTCGGCCATGGCCGGCGAACTAGATGCCCTAGAGATCGACCGTTTTACCGATTTCCATTTATTATCCCAAGAGATGATCGAATTGATCGTACGAGTGCGAGAATCGGCCTCTGATCTTCAATTTGTCGTCGATGAAACCGATCAGGTGACGCGCAGTCTGCGACAGGCCACCACCCAACTACAGGAAGGGATGACCAAATCGCGCATGGTTCCCTTTAGTCAAGCCGCCGAACGCCTACCCCGGGCAATTCGCGATATTTCCCTGAAACTCGATAAACAAGCCAAATTAAAAGTGGAAGGGGGTGATGTTCTCATCGATAAGATGATCCTCGAACATCTCAATAGTCCCATGACCCATCTGGTCAACAATGCGATCACCCACGGCATTGAATCACCCCAAGAACGCATGGCCAAAGGGAAACCTGCCCTCGGGACCATCTCTGTCCGGGCATTCCTACAGGGGAATCAAACCGTGATCACCGTTGGTGATGATGGGGCCGGTATTGATGCTGATCAGGTGAAACGCAAGGCGATCGAAAAAGGCCTGATCGGCGATCAGGAAGCTGAACACCTCAGTCCCCAAGAAGTCTATAAACTCCTCTTTCACCCCGGTTTTAGTACCAAAGATCAGGCCGATGATTTTGCTGGTCGTGGGGTGGGTTTAGATGTGGTGCAGACCAGTTTAATCGATGTGCGCGGGACCGTTACTATTGACTCGGTACTGGGCAAAGGAAGCACTTTTACCATCCGTTCACCCCTAACCCTGAGTATCTGTAAGGCCCTCTGTTGTGTTAGTAATCATGCGCGCATCGGGTTCTCCATGGACGGAGTGGAAGATATGAAGGATTTCCGGTCCAGCGATATCCAAATGGATAGGGAGGGACGGCGCTGCGTTGTCTGGCAAAATACTTTACTACCCTTCCAACCCTTGAGCGAATTGCTTTCCTACAATCGGCAACTAAGTCGCGGTAGTTTTTATACTGGCAAACAGGAGCAAGACTCTTTTTCGATCGTGATCCTGCGCGGTGGTAATAATCTCCTCGCAGTACAGGTGGATCAAGTGATCGGTGAACTGGAAATCGTCATCAAACAGATCGAAGGACCGATTCCGAAAACGGCTGGGATTGCTGGGGCGACGGTTTTGGGCGATGGTACGGTGATGCCGATCGGCGATGTGTTAGAGTTAATCGACATCGCCAGGGGTCGTCTGCGTACCGATAACGGTGGTCCTTGGCGCCAACCTCTCCCCCCCGTAGCGGTGAAAACTAGGCAAAAATCGGGGGCTATGGTTCTGATTGTCGATGATTCGATTACTGTCCGGGAATTGCTCTCTTTAAGCTTTAGTAAAGCTGGTTATCGTGTGGAACAGGCCCGGGATGGTCAAGAAGCTTGGGAAAAATTACGCGGCGGTTTGCCCTGTGATATCGTTTTCTGCGATATCGAGATGCCCCGCATGAATGGCCTAGAATTACTCTATAATTTGCAAAAAGACCCCCAATTAGCCTCGATTCCCGTCGCTTTATTGACTTCCCGAGGAGCGGAACGTCATCGTCAGGTGGCGGCGACATTAGGGGCTAGTGGTTATTTTACCAAGCCCTACACGGAAAGAGATTTACTCTCGGCAGCTGAAAGAATGATTGCGGGGGAAGTGTTACTAGCTAATAGTATTAAAGCGACTCCTAACCCGTCTTGATCCCCCGATACAACGATTATTGACAGTAATCCCGCTAATTTCTTTGCACAATCGACTCCTCGGGTCTTGATTGTCGATGATTCGGTAACGGCGCGGGAAATGTTAGCGATTTCTTTGGTTAAAGCTGGTTATCGCATTGAAAAGGCCCGAGACGGTTTAGAAGCATGGGAAAAATTACGGGCTGGATTAGCTTGTGATCTGATTCTCTGCGATCTCGAAATGCCTCGCCTGAATGGGTTAGAATTGCTCTCTCGTCTGCAAGAGGATGAACAACTTCAAGGGATACCAGTAGCGATGATTACCTCGCGAGGGTCGCAAAAAATGCAGCATCTCGCCGCAGCTAAAGGGGCAAAAGGTTATTTTGTCAAGCCCTATATTGAGGATGTGTTGCTGTTGGCAGCCCAACGTTTAATCGCTGGTGAGGTATTAATCCAAAAAGACAGTCCCGCGGATTAAGTTCAGTTGGAGTTAAGTTTTATCGAGGAGAATTTCCACTAAGGTTTTTACCGTTTTCTCTAACTGTTCGACGCGCTGCTCTAAACTAAGAGAAAGACCGGGAGGTTTTAAACCATGAATCGCTTGCAAAAATGCCTCCCATCCCTTTGAGCATTTAATATTGTAGGCTTCTTTATAGGCTTTATAGGCATTATTATAGTTACCGTAAAGGGAGATAATATCATCTTTAGTTAAATTTCCTTCAGGCAAAGACTTATGGGCAATATTCAAATTTTGCTCGCTTAAACTATTTAAAACTTCTTGCAAGCGGACAGTCAACGTGGCCGTAATTCCGTAAACTTGGGCGGCATTTTTTAGATCCTGCTGGTGCAAATCTTCTAGGTTAGCAATTAATTTACTGATTCTAGACATGATTGATTTTACTCCTTAACTGATTTATTTATCTAGCAAAGATTTGTTGATATTTGACTGACCACTCCCCATTTGTGGCCGGTCAGGATCGGAGGGCAAGTTATTATCTATCGAACCAAAATCTTCCCAGTTATCATCGAGAAATAGAGATTTCACTAAAGTCCATAAAATAGTTAGCTTTCCATATACAGACTTGGTACTACGGACATTATGGGCTGCCACTTTTACTTCCATTTCGATCTGCTTTAATTCAGCAATAACTTTCTCTCGCTCCGCCGTAATTTTGGCTTTTTCTTCAGTTAAATTCCGCATTTCTGAAGTTAAAGAATCTAATTCTTTTTGCAGGTCAACATTAGTGGCAGATATTTCAACAATTTGGTCTTTTAAATGACTGTTATCATCTCGATATTGGGCTCTTCGGGACTTGGTATGGTTCGATATGGGGGCATAAATCGACTAAATCCTTATCTGGCAAGAGATTTAATTGATTAGTTCGCTCTAGATCGCAAACAATTGACAAAAATCGCGGTAATGTCTGTCTCTATAAGGGTT
>NZ_JASJFF010000094.1:0-1958 GCF_030065435.1 Microcystis sp. M53603_WE2 | reverse complement strand
TGCTGAATAAATCTAAAAACCTTGTTGGATAAGACTTTTGGACTTTTTTACCCTCAAAACGTGCCAGCCATTGCGGGGATCGGGGGAAAATTCAGGTACTTTTTCCCTGAAAATTAGGTAGTTGACCACCTCAAAACTGGTAAAACCCCACACCCCACCTGCCCCCCCCGATGTCGGGGGGGTTGGGGGGGCCACACCCTGCCCCCAGGAAAAGCTTTTTGCCGCAAACCCTAAGTAGGTAGGTGTTAAAAATTATCAGATACCACCCTTATCAAGGAGGCAGGGGGGATCAAAGACAAAATCTATCTTCAATTTAATTATAACCACTTACTTAACCTTAAAAGCATTGAATTCCGTCTAACGACCAAGTTAGTCCTCGTGCTTCTCCCCCGACTTCTACTTACTTTGTCTAGCTTGACCAACTTTTAGCCATGCAAAGATTTGTTGTGGAGTCAGTGTCAACTGAACCCCTGCAATTACCTTAAGCTGGTGATCCCCTCTGCAAACTTCCGGCTCTTGTTGGGGAGTAAACATTAAAACAGAATAATCATCTGGATCAAGCATCCATCCTAATTTACTGCCATGTTTTAAACAATGTAAAATGTTGTCAATTACACGGTTTACCTTTTGATCAGGTGAAAGAATTTCGATAGTCCAATCAGGTGCTTCGGTAAAGTCGTCCTCTGGTTCACCTGCTTGATTGAGGTTAATTCGATTCCATGCAATTACGGCAACATCAGGAACGAGCGAACGCCCGCCGAAGGTACATCGCAACTCAGGTAAGGCTGTATAATCAACAGTATGGCTGTCAACCTCAGCTAAAAGACGTTTTTGCAGGATAGAGTGTCGAGTCTTAGGCATGGGTTTCTGAATTGCGACTCCATGCAAGTATTCCCATGCTGGAGAATCCTCCAAATATGGCAATTTGAGGAAATCTTCAAGGGTGAGACTCTCAGTCAAGGAAGTCGTCATCGGTTCAAGCAAAGGTTTTTTTTGTGACTTTATTATAAATGAACTTTATCTGGGTTGCTTACCGACGATTCAGGTATATTTGATGAGAATTTGCCCTCTCAATCAAATCGGTCGATTTCTTAACTATTCTGACTGACTGGTATCACTGGAAATGCCCACGGGGATCACAAAATTGGCCAATTGTCAATAGCTTTTCAGATGCTCTCACCTTGGTTATGGCGCTTCCCACTCTTCCTTTTCTAGTTCTTTAGCAAAGTGATTAAATATTAACCCAACTTCTTACGATCCTAACCCTTCTTCTCGACTTATTTCTTCGATACTAGAATTTTTTACTCTCTCATAAATCATCGATTCATAGCGGATTGTATGATGCTGTCTTAATCTCATAAAACTCAATCTTTCGCTAATATACTTTTGGCACTTTTGACAATGAAACTGGCGGCGTGGTACTTCTAAATATACCAGATTGCCTAATATTGATAAATCTCTGACTAGATTGTACTCTGTCTGATTGATTCTGTCCAATATTTGATGACAATTCGGACATTCAATTGTTTCATTTAAAAGAGCGAGCTTTAGGAAAATTGTCTGATCAATTTTTTGATAATTGACCACTGTTACATTTGGTAAATCGAGGAGTTGATCAAAATTTATCCACATAACCCACCTCCTGTCCTGTATTACTATTATACCATGCTCACACAGAACCTAGAAGAGCCTCTTGCTTTCGAGGGTGTTGGGTAACAGTCGTCAACCCAACCTATAAAATTAGCTTACTGCTACTCAGTGCCTTCGGCATCGCACTAATAATTTTTGATCATTAATTCTCTCCCCGCCGCTGCCTGTCCTTGTTTATAATTATTCATGCCATACTGAAGATTCCACTCGATAATATGGGCAAAATCAAAGAGTTTTCGTATCTCTGGACAATCATCGTAGGTAATTAACCATTTAGCCTGACATTGACGCATATTATCGGCAAAACG
>NZ_JASJFF010000740.1:0-7013 GCF_030065435.1 Microcystis sp. M53603_WE2 | reverse complement strand
TTATTCGATCACGGGAGCGATTAACTCGCGTCTTTCCCCCGAAATAACTTTCACCTTACCTTCCTCATCGATATCGACCATGGCAGTATCCCCATCAGAAACCCGTCCGGAGAGAATTTCCTCAGCCAGAACATCTTCCAATAGACGCATAATCGCACGACGTAAGGGACGAGCGCCGTAGGCCGGATTATAACCTTCCTCGATCAAGCGTTCTTTAAACTTATCAGTAACAGACAAAGTAATATTTTGTTCTGTCAGACGTTTAAACACATCCTTGAGCAGGATTTCGGCGATTTCCTTGACTTCTTCCTTATTGAGTTGACGGAAGACAATAATCTCATCAAGACGGTTGAGGAATTCAGGGCGGAAATACTGTTTTAATTCCTCATTAACCAGCGATCGAATGCGATTATACTGGGCCTCGGCTTGATTATCGGCAAACTCGAAACCTAAACCACCGCCACCCTTCTCGATCACCTTAGAACCGATGTTCGAGGTCATGATCAACAGGGTATTTTTAAAGTCCACCGTGCGACCTTTGGCATCGGTCAAACGTCCATCTTCAAGGATTTGCAGAAGCATATTGAAGACATCGGGGTGAGCTTTTTCGATTTCGTCGAATAGCACCACCGTATAAGGACGACGACGCACCGCTTCCGTTAATTGTCCCCCTTCGTTGTAACCAACGTAACCCGGAGGCGAACCGATTAACTTAGAAACCGTGTGCCGTTCCATGTATTCCGACATATCGAGACGGATCATCGCATCTTCGGAACCAAAGAAATAAGCGGCCAGAGCTTTAGTTAACTCGGTTTTACCTACCCCCGTTGGACCGGAGAAGATAAAGGAAGCAATGGGACGGTTGGGATTTTTCAGACCGACGCGAGCGCGACGAATGGCGCGAGACACCGCTTTAACTGCGTCCTCTTGACCGATGAGACGCTGATGCAGGGTATCTTCCATGTGCAGCAGTTTCTCGGATTCGGTTTCGGTCAGTTTGTTGACGGGAACCCCAGTCCAAGAAGCGACGATGTGAGCGATTTCCTCGGCATCCACAAAGGGTTCATCGTTGCCATCTTCGCCTTTTTTGGTGGAAGCGAGATTCCGTATCTGGGTTTTGATTTCCATTTCCCGATCGCGCAATTCCCCGGCTTTCTCGAAGTCTTGACCGCGCACCGCATCATCTTTTTGTTTGAGAATTTGCCGCAGTTCTTTATCTAATTCCTTGGCTGCTGGGGGCAATTGGGAATTAATCAAGCGCACTCTCGAACCAGCTTCATCGATTAAATCGATCGCCTTGTCCGGTAAAAAGCGATCGCTAATGTAGCGATCGGACAATTTCGCCGCCGCTTCTAGTGCTTCGTCTAGGATTTTTAATTTGTGGTGCTGTTCGTAGCGTTCCCGGAGACCGTAGAGAATTTCGATCGTTTCTTCTACGGAGGGTTCACCGACCATAACCGGTTGAAAACGTCTTTCTAGAGCCGCATCCCGTTCGATATGTTTGCGGTACTCATCCAAGGTCGTCGCCCCGATACATTGTAGTTCTCCCCGGGCCAAAGCCGGTTTGAGAATATTGGCCGCATCGATCGCTCCTTCGGCTGCCCCGGCACCGATGAGAGTATGAACTTCATCGATAACAAGGACGACGTTACCCGCTTGGCGAATTTCGTCCATGATTTTTTTGAGGCGTTCCTCAAATTCGCCGCGATATTTGGTTCCCGCCACTAACAAGCCGATATCGAGGGTGACAACCCGTTTTTCTTCGAGAATGTCGGGAATATCCTTGTTAGCGATGCGTTGGGCCAATCCTTCTGCGATCGCTGTTTTACCTACCCCCGGTTCTCCGATTAGGACTGGGTTATTTTTGGTACGACGACCGAGAATTTGGATGACGCGCTCGATTTCCTTTTGCCGGCCGACCACGGGATCGAGTTTACCCTCGCTGGCCATTTGGGTGAGATTGGAACCGAATTCGTCAAGAGTGGGGGTTTTAGTGCGACCTTGGGAAGATGAACCGGCGGCCACTTCGGCGGTTTCCCCTAACATTCTGATCACTTGGGTGCGAACTTTCGAGAGATCCACCCCGAGATTTTCCAGAACCCTAGCGGCCACACCTTCCCCTTCGCGAATTAGTCCTAAAAGGAGATGTTCTGTGCCAATATAGTTATGGCCCAGTTGACGGGCTTCTTCGAGGGAGAGTTCTAAAACTCGTTTGGCTCTGGGGGTGAAGGGAATTTCCACGGCTACGAATCCGGAACCGCGACCGATGATTTTCTCCACCTCCACGCGCGCATCTTTGAGATTGACACCCATGGACTTGAGGACTTTGGCGGCAACTCCCGTTCCCTCTCCAATTAGTCCTAGTAAAATCTGCTCTGTTCCCACGAAGTTATGGCCAAGGCGGCGGGCTTCTTCTTGGGCGAGCATGATTACTTTAATGGCTTTTTCCGTAAATCTTTCAAACATAGCCTATCCATCACCTACACAAGCGACCCTAGATATGCTGATTTTAGCACGGCTTTTTAGTTTAGCCCTCTTTCAGTGATCAGTTATTGGGGAGCGGCCTGGAAACCTGCCGATAAGTGGTTCACCCTTGCATAATCCCCTAGGCTCGTGGTCATCCCCATCTCTCGATCGCTTGACTATCGATCGCCCATTTTCAGGTCAAAACTCGAAGTATAAGCAGATTAAATATTACTACCTATTGACAAATGAGTATATATGTTGTATGTCGGTGTAACATACAGAAAGTTGACCCATATCGTTACTCTGGAGACTGTTATGCAGAAAGTTTTCGTATATAGCGGTGTGCAGTCGTATGAGGTACAGTGTCACGAGCTATAAACCATGCTAGGCAAAGCTTGGTTTGTATCTCACTCAAGCGCTTACCGCTATAATATGTAGTTAGGCACAATAAAATAAGCTATTTAAATATGTTCGTTAAATAAGTACATGAATATTAATATATCCATCATCGACCAACGCTTAGTATCAGTTAGCAAAGACATTCGTCAAAAAGCTTCTGAAGAACTACGAATCACAGATGAAGGCCGGCTTAAGTCTTTGGCTTTTGTATATCTGTGCGTTAAAACCATTTTAGATTTAGATGGAGATGATGTTTTTGATTGCTTAACAGAAGGAGGTGGTGACTTTGGAGTAGATGCTATACATATCTCAGAAGAATATGACGGTGAATTTACAGTTAGTTTATTTCAGGCAAAATATAAGAACAACCTAGAAGGAAACTCTAACTTTCCTGAAGAAGGTATAAAAAGTTTAATAAACGCAATTAATTACTTATTTAATCCAGCAGCCAAACTAGAACATATTAATCAACGACTGCTTGTGAAAGTGGAAGAAGCTCGTAGCCTAATCCGGGATGGCTATATTCCCCAAGTTCGGACAATAGCTTGCAACAATGGGCTGAAATGGAATTTATCTGCTCAAGAGGCTATTGATCGTGCTGAGTTTGGAGATCAGGTGACATGGGAATATGTTAATCACGAGCGTTTAGTCAAAATTCTTCAAGCTTCTAAACCCGTAAAAGATACTTTGCAGCTAAGTGGCAAAGCTATTGTGGAAGATATGGAGTTTAGCCGAGTACTGTTGGGTAGAATTTCGGTGACAGAAATTGCCACACTTATAGAGCGACATGGAGAACGTTTATTAGAGCGCAATATTCGTCGCTACTTGGGTTTACAAGGAAATCGCGTAAATGAGGGTATCCGTCATACTTTAACTAGCGATGAAAAAAACAATTTTTACTTTTATAATAACGGGGTCACGTTGATTTGTGATAGTTTCTCATACAACGCATTGCAAGATGGCGATTACAAAGTGCGTGTTGAGAATTTACAAATCATTAACGGTGGTCAAACGTGTATGACCATATTTAAAACCTTGCGAGAACCAGATTTAATTCATCAAAATGCCCAAGCTTTTGTTCTTTTAAGACTCTATCAATTGCCTCGTGAAAATGAAGGTTTAGTTCAAAGAATTACCTACGCAACCAATAGCCAAAATCCAGTAGATCTCAAAGATTTACGTGCTAATGATGAGCGCCAGAAAATATTGGAAAAGGATATTGAGCAATTAGGATTTAACTACAGGACTAAACGTTCCAATACTCCTACTCGCTCTGCTGATATTACTTCAGGAGTAGCTGCTGAGGCAGTATTATCCGTTTGGCGAAGAAAACCTCATCAAGCAAAGTTTTTCTCTCGTGAACATTTTGGGAAACTGTATGATACAATCTTTACTGACCAATTAAATGGAGCGCAAATCGTAATAGCTGTTCAGCTTTACAGAATTGCAGAAAACCGCCGCAAAAGACCTGAGTCTACTGACCCAGATTTTGTCCGCTATGCTTCCTGCTTTATTGCAATGCAGATGGGACAAAAACTTTTGGCTGATATGAAAGTTCAGATGAAAGATATTAGTCATCAAAATTTTCAATCAGCCCAAATGCTTATTGATCAAAATGGGGAGAGTTACTTTAATGCTTCATTACAGGATATTAAACAGGCACTTCAGGATCTTTATGGAGAACAAGAGATTTCCTTGCAGCAGCTATCTGCAACATTTCGACGTGGTGATTTAATAAGTAGACTTCAATGAATCAAATCGGTTCAATAATTCGACTTCTTTTCTTGCAAACTCGCTTAACCTAACTTGACCGTTAGCTGAAATATTGGTGAATTTTCAAAGTTGCCTGTTGCTGTGTGACTTCACAGATTAATATAGTGCGATGCCAAAGGCACTGCGTAGCAGAGCGCAATCTTGTAGGGTGCGTTCCCTAAAACAACTTCTACCGCTTCAGCGATCGATTTTGGGGAACGCACCATGAACATTGATTGAAACTGTGAGTCTAAGTGCGATGCAGCCTTTGTGGTCCCAGTTGGGGAATGTTAGCGAAGATTGCCAATGTTGAGGTTAAAATAGAGGGGCAAAAGTGGCAACGGGGTCAGGACAATGACAGTTAATCAACTCCGCTACAGCAAAGAAGAATTCGCCCGACGTGGTAATGAGATTTATCAATCTCAGGTGCGCCCCCAAGTCGAGGAAGGCAATCATGGGAAGATTGTAGCCATAGATATTGAAACAGGTGCTTTTGAGCTTGCCAATGACACAATAACTGCTTCTAATCGATTGCTTGAACGAAACCCTGATGCTCAAATCTGGCGTGTCCGAATTGGACATAAAGGCGTTCACCGCTTTGGCGTAGGTCGTCTGCTTTAACTTTATGATGAACGGAATTGTTGATCAAAACTGCGAGGCAAGGCTTAGGTTAGTCGTAAGCAATGAGAGTAAACAGAGGCAAGTAATTGATGCTGTTATTGATACAGGGTTCACAGGCTTTTTGACCTTACCTCTGACAGTAATCAACAGCCTCAACTTACGGTTGTATAGCCGTGAAGAGGGAACATTAGGGGATGGAAGTACCTGTATCTTTGACGTTTACAGTGGTCTTGTTATTTGGGACGGTGAATATCGGTATATTGATGTTAACGCAGCTGAAACAGACCCTTTAGTTGGTATGAGTTTACTCTACGGCTATCGGATGCAACTTGATGCGATCGAGGGTGGAATAGTCGTAATTCAGTCATTGAACAGTTTAAGCTAATCGGGTGTGGAACGGTCTAACAACGTTAGTGCGATGCCGAAGGCACTGCGTAGCAGGGCGCATCGCTTCGTAGCGACAGTTTTGCACAGATTGGGATAAAATACAGATCTAACTAGCGCATTTCAAATGAGCGAAACTGTTTACGTTGAAACTAGCGTGGTTGGTTACTTAACAGCCAGACTCAGCAATAACTTAATCCTCATGGCAAACTTGGGGATTACCCAAGAGTGGTGGGACACACGCCGAGAGCAATTTACGCTTTATATCTCCCCCCCCCTAAAGCCTCTGATGATGCGCTTCATATTGCAGTTGCTACATTTTACGGAATTGACTATCTTTTAACTTGGAACTGTAAGCATATTGCCAATGCTCAAATACAAAAGAAACTAGCACAAATAAGTATAGAAGCAGGATATGATCTGCCAACGATTTGTACACCTAATGAACTAATGGGAGATTAATTATGTGGAAAGATGAAGTTCTAGAAGAAATTTACAGAATACGTGAAGAACACGCGAAGTCCTTTAACTATGATTTGCAAGCAATTTGCAATGATCTTCGTAAAAAACAATCCACTAGCAGCAGACAAATTATTTCGACTCCACTCAAACCTCGCAGTCAACCGCATAACAAATCGTTGCATCCGACCGCCTAGAGATGATCTGATAGAAGTTGAAGATTCTCTGTGGCGGCTGAACTCAGCCGTTAGAGCGATCGCAATCTTGTAGGGTGCGTTCCCTAAGGCAACTTCTACCGCTCCAGCGATCGATTTTTGGGAACGCACCATGCACATTGATTGAAACTGTGAGTCTAAGCCGCGTAGGTTGGGTTGATCGAAACAAGACTGGGGCGAAAATAGCTCAATTCGCTTGAAAAAGCGAAACCCAACCACCCCAAAGGTTACTCTTTGTTGGGTTTCCTTGGGTCAACCCAACCACAATAATTGCTGCTCTATTGATCGCCCATTTTCAGACCAAAACTCGAAATATAAGCAGATTAAATATTACTACCTATTGACAAATGAGTATATATGTTGTGGCCCTATATTTTTGTTAATGGTGAGGTGCAAGGTCTCTGGTTTTGGGAAACTCTAGAACTGCGGAAGGGGCTGTAAGCGAACGGTAATCAGTTATCATTAAGAAAACGCCGGATCGTTAACCTAACAGAATTAACCCCACAATCCCACCCGAAAAGCTTGAAAAACAGGGAACCGGTTATGCCAACCACCTACAATTGCGATTTAATTCTCTGGGCCCGGGATACGGCTCAACTTTTGCGGGAACAACGCTGGGATGCCATTGACTGGGAGCATTTAATCGAGGAAATCGAGGATTTGGGGAAAAGTGAACGCAGTGCGATTGGTTCTCAAATGGAGCGAATTTTGCTTCAT
>NZ_JASJFF010000843.1:0-1472 GCF_030065435.1 Microcystis sp. M53603_WE2 | reverse complement strand
CCCTGAAAATTAGGTAACTGACTACCTCAAAATCGGTAAAACCCTACACCCCACACCCCACACCCTGCCCCCAGGAAAAACTTTTTGCCGCAGACCCTAATTGGTTAAGCTAAAAGCTTTGATGTGCTTAGTTTCTAACCTTCTTTTGAGGTAGGAGAATTGCCAGATTCTGTCTTTTGCACGAGTGCCTGTTGCCCCTTGCCTTCAGAAGCTGATAACTGAGAAAACGGTAGCAATTTCTACCAAAAGTCAGAATAAAATTCGTTATTGTCATAAGGTCATGACGGAATGTAATTAAAAACAGAAAGAATGCGGATCGAGCAGTTGCAAGCCTTTTTAGCCGTAGCCGATACGGGCAATTTCGGTCAAGCCGCGCGCCAGTGTGGAGTCACCCAATCGACTATCAGCCGCCAGATTCAATCCCTAGAAACCGATTTGGGCTTACCTCTTTTTCATCGTACCGCCCAAGCGAAATTAACCATTGCCGGGGAGAAATTGCTACCCCGGGCGAAACGAATTTGTCAAGAATGGACGAATGTTCACGAGGAAATCACTGACCTACAGGCGGGAAAACAGCCAGAATTGTGCGTGGCGGCGATTCATTCCGTGTGCGCCCATTATTTACCGCCGATTTTGCCGAAATTTTGTGCTGAATACCCAGAAGTTCAGTTAAGAGTTACAGCCCTAGGCAGTGATCGCGCCTTAAAAGTGCTGCGGGATGGTTTAGTAGATCTGGCCTTGGTAATGAATAATCGTTTTCTCACGTCTAGCCCGGAGATGGTGGTAGAAATATTATATGAAGAAGCGATCGAAATTCTCATGGCCGCTAATCATCCCCTTGCCCAATACAAAGAAGTGCCATGGTCGGAATTAATCCCCTATCCGCAAGTGGTTTTCAAAGATGGCTACGGAATGCAAAGATTAGTACAAGAATGGTTTTCCCGTCAGGATGCCCACCTGAAAACTGTCATGGAATTAAACACCCTTGATGCTTTTCGCGGTGTGGTGCGTCAGGGTAATATTATCGCTCTTCTGCCCCAATCTGCCCTGATGGAGGCTCGTGGCGATGCCACCCTCGCCATTCGTCCTCTTGCTTCCCCTAGTGGCGAAAATCCCCATCCTAATAATGGTAAATTTAGTCATCGTCTCACCCGTCAGGTAGTCCTTGTCACCACCAGCGATCGCCTACAGATACCACCGATCGCTCATTTTTGTCAATTAGTGCGGCAAATGAAGCCAAGTCTGGTTAAAAGCTGAGAAAATCCCCCTGTCCAGCCTTAAGAATCCCCATCAATCCTATTTAGGGTTTGCTGAAAAAGCTTTTCCTAGGAGCAGGGTGTGGGGTGTGGGGTGTGGGGTGTGGGGCGTGGGGCGAGGGGTGTGGGGTGTGGGTTGGGGGGTGTGGGGGGTGGGGTGTGGGGTGTAGGGTGTAGGGGGTGGGGTGTGGGGTGTAGGGTGTAGGGTGTGGAGTG
>NZ_JASJFF010000724.1:0-3251 GCF_030065435.1 Microcystis sp. M53603_WE2 | reverse complement strand
GTAGGAAAGCATGGGGATGAAGGTATGATAGCGAGATATGTAAAAGAACAAGATAAAGAATACCTGCAGCTACACCAAAATCTACAATTGAGTCTATTTTGATTCTGATACCCCGTCCGCTTGCGGCGGGGTAGTTCATTTACCAAAATTAAGGAGTTTAATGATGAATTATGAATGATGAATTATGAATGATGAATGGGGAGCGGGAAACAGGGAACAGGTGAGAAAATTAGTGTACCTCATAAATCTGAATACAGCTATATATAATAATGACAAACCCAAAAGTAAAACCCTTAACTAACTTTCAGGAATCGGATTTTGAAGGATTGCGAGAAGAGCAACCCCTAACAGCAGCAGAATCCTATCAAGCATTACTGCGATCGCTGAGACGAAAAAATGGCTTTAATTTACTCTTTGTTCGCTGTTCTCCCGTGCAAGCTGATGAGATTATTCGGGGAATCAGTCAAGATTTACCTAATAAAAATATTCAAGTCCTGCAGCTTGATTCAGAAACCGATAATTTGTATGAGAAAATTGTCGATCTACCAAATTATACCAATCTAAACATTCTTTTTGTGCGCGGTTTAGAAAATGCACTACTGCGCTACGAAGAAGCGGAAAGTGAAGGCTATTTCTTGTTGAGTCAAAGTCCGGTTTATGGGGGAACCTGGGCCGGAGTTCCTAAGATTTTAGGCTATTTAAACCTATCCCGTGAGCGATTTGAGCGGCAATTTCCCTTTACTTTAGTATTCCTATTGCCGGAATTTGCCTTGCGGTATTTTATTCGTCGTGCGTCGGATTTTTTTGATTGGTATTCGGGAGTTTATGAATTTCCGACGGATAAGGACATATTGGAAAGAGAAATTAGAAGACTGGTTTATTTAGACGGCGATCTCGATACCTATCAACAATTCACTCCCCAACAACGACAGGAAAAGTTAGCCGAAATTAAGGCCTATTTAAGCGATTCCCCATCTCTCGATCCTGTTCAAACATCTGAATTGTGGCATAAAAAAGGCTTAATTCATCAAATGGGAAAAGAATACGAACAAGCGATCGCATCCTACGACAAAGCTTTAGAAATTAAACCCGATTACCATGAAGCTTGGTACAACCGAGGGGTTGCGTTAGGTAATTTAGGCAGATTAGAAGAAGCGATCGCATCCTACGATCAAGCTTTAGAATTTAAACCCGATTACCATGAAGCTTGGAACAACCGAGGGATTGCGTTAAGAAATTTAGGCAGATTTGAACAAGCGATCGCCTCCTATGATCGAGCTTTAGAATTTAAACCCGATAAGCATGAAGCTTGGAACAACCGAGGGAATGCGTTATTTAATTTAGGCAGATTTGAACAAGCGATCGCATCCTACGATCAAGCTTTAGAATTTAAACCCGATTACCATGAAGCTTGGTACAACCGAGGGATTGCGTTAGGTAATTTAGGCAGATTGGCAGAAGCGATCGCATCCTACGATCGAGCTTTAGAATTTAAACCCGATTTCCATGAAGCTTGGTACAACCGAGGGAATGCGTTAGGTAATTTAGGCAGATTAGAACAAGCGATCGCATCCTACGATCGAGCTTTAGAAATTAATTCAAATTATGCTAATACTTACTACAATAAAGCTTGCTGTTATGGCTTACAAAATAATGTGGAATTAGCTATCGAAAACTTACAACGCGCCATCAATCTTGATGTCAAATATCAGGATATGGCGAAAACAGATAAAGATTTTGAGCAGATTCGGGGAGATGAGCGGTTTCAGAGTTTCCTAAATCGAGTATAATAATATATATTTGTATTTTAGCTAAGGAGATATTCTATGACTAACACCTACACAGCTATCATTCAGCCAGACGGAGATTGGTGGATTGGTTGGATAGAAGAAATTCCGGGAGTTAACTGTCAAGAAGCATCTCGTGATCAGTTATTAGAAAGCCTAAAAATTACTCTTAGCGAAGCATTAGAATTGAATAAACAGGAAGCAATTTCCGCTACTAGGGGAAACTACCAAGAAGAGAAAATTGTTGTATGAAACGCAAACAGTTTATCGATCACGTCCTGTAGGGGCGAAGCATTCGGATAGGAAATCTACGGTTTCAGCGATAAGTTATTGCCCGAATCTTCGCCCGTACTTTTTCAGCAAGTCCTAGCCATTCTTGGTAGTTTAACCCCCAATTAAATAAAAGATCTGCGATTCCAAGACATACCGGAGTGATAATTATCACAATTGGGTAATTCAGCAATGGGAAAAAGTTGCCAACCCTTTATTAACTTGTGAGGCAGTTATCACTGAATCCTGTTTTATTTTGTGAAGTAAATAAAGAGAGAAAATTATTCATGTCAAACAAAACTATTGATCTCAATCAAGTACAGTTAACTTTACAAGAACTACTTGCCTTAATAAAGGTAGATACTGAAATTATTATAACCGCAGGAAACAAGCCTGTAGCTCGTCTAATTCCTTGGGGAGATACTGAAAAAACAACGTCTGAAACTCCTTCTCCTAAGTTACGACAACCAGGACTACACGCTGGAAAAATTAGGACTAGCGAAGATTTTGATGAGCCACTTCCTGAAGAATTTTGGACAGGTGAATCATGAAATTTCTTTTAGATACCCATACATTTATTTGGTGGGATAGCGAACCAGAAAAACTCTCTCAAAGAGCTTTAGAACTGTGTAGAGATCCTAGTAATACGCTATTACTTAGTATTACAAGTATTTGGGAAATGCAAATCAAACTACAACTAGGTAAACTATCACTCAAGATACCTTTAGCAGAAATGATTAATACTCAGCAGGAAACTAACCAAATTAGCCTTTTATCAATTACAGTCAGCCATGTTTTAGCTTTAAATACTTTACCTAACATCCATAAAGATCCATTTGACCGCTTGTTAGTTGCTCAAGCTAATCTTGAAAATGCTAGACTGATTAGCCATGATTCAATATTAGCAAAATATCCTGTTCAGATAGATTGGTAGATAGGGCTTGCTGAATAAATGTGAAATATAGACGAGGTAAGAGTTTTAGGGTTCTGTTTTGCTCTCACAGGTGCAAGATTTTGAGAGAATCGTCGTTCAAAACCTTGCGTCTTCATCGGCCCGCGTCCTGTAGGGGCGAAGCATTCGGACAATAACCTATCGGTGAAACCGTAGATTTTCTATCCGAATGCTTCGCCCGTACTTTTTCAGCAAGTCCTAGCCATTCTTGGTGGTTTAACCCCCAATTAAATAGGGGCTGC
>NZ_JASJFF010000382.1:0-1692 GCF_030065435.1 Microcystis sp. M53603_WE2 | reverse complement strand
CTGGTGAGAGAGAGTCTATCTTTCTCTAAAAAAATGGAGAATCACGTTGGGGATCCCTTTGGTATTTTATCCATGACTACAATGCACAGCAAAGCAAAGGATTAAGCCGCCATCACTACTACCGAATCACCACCTAATTCGTCTTCATCGGCTTTCTCTAAGTCTAACAATTGTCCTAAACTCTGACTGCAAGTCTCGCTATTAAATCCTCTCACTGTGGCTAGTTTCGATTTAGGATTGATGATTCTTGCCACAATCATCGCCACCACTAAGTTTCTGATTCGAGAGGATTTTTCACTGATTATTTTATCTAAACCTAATTTTTTAATCGTCTCTAAAATAGCCATTACATGACCAGGAGGAAGACTTCTAATCACTTCAAAATGATTGGGAATGCCTTCAGTCATGGACAGTGTTGCCCCTTTAAGAGCCAGTTTTAGATTGTCGATAATATCATCGGGTAATTTTGAGAGATTGGCCAGGGTTCTTTTTTTGACTTGATCTCCTTCTCGATAGGAATCTGGTCGAAGAACAGCGGGGGGGGGGAATTACGGTTAGGAACTTTTTCTATATACATGGCTATCATTTTAGCAAATGGAGAGAATTCTTGTCCATTAACAAATGTTACAAATTACATGGGTACATTAAGAAATGTTAAGGGCTATATCCATTGATGGATAAGGGGTTTTCGGCTATTATGGTATATGTGTATGGGGGAAGTTCAGTTATATTTAATTCCACCCACCCACTTAATACCCATTCTTGATCAAGACGTTGACAATAAAGTTTCCACCCTTGATTAAATAAGGTTTGCTGAATAAGTAGTCGTGCAAAATTAATTTCCTAGTCGAGACTCCGAGACTCCGAGACTCCGAGACTCCGAGACTCCGAGACTCCGAGACTCCGAGACAGCTATCAGGGATCAGATTTGAATTTTTAGTTCACTGTTTACTGGTCACAGCAAAAAGCTTTTGGCTGACGGGTGACGGCTTGGATGTGTAATTAATTTTGCTTAGGTACTTAATCGTTTTATCATAACAGGATTTAGTATTAGGTGCTGCGTGACGGTGAACAGCAGGGAAAACCAAATCGTCGGGATCGGTATCGCCGTCCATTTTACGGTGGTGAGGATGTCAACGGTAAAATTTCCGTAAAGAGGTTGATTCCTATTGATTTATATATCAAGTTCCCTGCCGCAAAGAATCGATAGATACTTGAGGCAATGATGATTGAAGAATTAAATACCCGGTTAGAAGCCCACGAAAAAACAACCGAAGAGATAAGGGAACGGAAGGAAGCTATCGACCGGCAGTCGGCCGAGTTTAACCAATGGATGACCGTAATCAAAGCAAGGTTGGATGCGATCGCAGGCAAGATCGAACGGGCCAAAAACAACACCAAGTAGAGCGAACGCAAAGCGCTCGCTACGCCAGATCGCATTCTCTCGCTCAAAGGAAAAGGTGCTTCATGAGTTTATTGTCGGCAAATCGATCGCTTCGACCAACTAACCGAACATAAGCCCACCTTATCATTCCGACAAGAAATACTTTTGTCAAACCCCTTTACAAACCGATACAAAGTCTTTAAGATAGAGACATCATCAATCAATCGTACCTCGACAACCTAATAGGAATCATAAACCAATGACCACCACTCTACAACAGCGCGAAAGCGCTTCCCTGTGGGAGCAGT